>DATKFK010000892.1:0-4571 GCA_035544375.1 Thermoanaerobaculia bacterium | reverse complement strand
CAGCAGCCCGGCGGGCCAGACCGCGTAGACCACGAAGCGCTTCGCCTCCCACAGGTAGAAGCAGGTGATGAAACCGAGGAGGGCCGCGAACAGGAGCAGGGCGAAGAGGCTCGCCGCGGCGTCCTCGTCCCGCCCACCGCTGGATGCGTCCCCACTGCCGCCGGGGTCCCGCCCGCGCCAGGCCGTCCAGGCGGCGGCCGCGATCCCGGCGGCGAGCAGCAGGCAGGCCGGCAGGCCGAGCATCGACATCAGGTTCCACAGGTAGAACCGTACCGAGGAGAGATGGAAGCCGAAGAGCCGCCACGGGTCTTTCAGGGACTCCCCGTAGACGGCGAAGGCGCGGTTCCGCACCAGCGCCCAGGCACCCTGGCAGGCGGCCGCGAGCGCCGCGCCGATCCAGGGCCAGCGGGTGGCGAGGTCGCGCCGGCGGCGCAAGAGGAGCGTGGCTCCCGCCGCCGGCACCACCAGCAGGCCGACCGGCTGGGTGAGCGCGGCGAGGCCGGAGAGCAGCCCGCTCCAGGCGTAGCGCCGCGGGCGGTCGGCGGCGGCGAGGAAGGCGCCGGCGCTCCACAGGATCAGGCACCCGGCCGGGACGTCGGCCATGAGATCCAGGGCGAGGCCCTGCACGGAGTAGGCGGCGAGCAGCACCAGCGCGGCGGCGAAGGCGGCGGTTGCCGGCAGCCGCCGCGCGGCGACGGCATGGAAGCCGACCACCGTCGCGAGGTAGAAGGCGAGGCCCAGGATCGGCCACCAGCGCAGCGCCCCGAACCGTTCGAGCAGGGCCAGCGCCAGCGGCAGCAGCGGCGGCCGGCCCGAGTAGCGGACGTCGTACCCGGCGAAGCGCAGGCCATTGGCGATCCAGTCGTGAGAGTCGCCGTCGACGAACGGGTAGTCGAGGTTGAGGTCGGAATAGAACAGGTGCGGCGCGAGCCCGGCGAAGACGGCCAGGCACAGCGCCGCGAGGACCCAGGCCAGCCGCCGGTCGGATGATGCGGGAGGTCCGGTCATCGGCACGCGCCGCCTGGTGGGGAAGGGTCCACGATTTCAGTATCTAGCCGTGAGGAGGCGCCAGCCCGATGGGGGGCGGCGGCGCCGGCCGGAGGCGGTAGGCGCGGTCGCCTTCGCCGGCGTACAGGAGCTCGGCCTGGCCGGTGGCCTCCCAGCGGTCCAGCTCCCGGCGCTGCTGGCCGGTCAGCTCGGAGCGATGGATCACCAGGTGGGTCACCCCCCAGGCGCGCAGCTGCGCCAGCGCCGCGGGATCGGGCGCCGGCGAGCAGCAGTGCTGGCGCAGCCACTCCCAGGCGACCGGCACGTGGGCGCTGTAGCCGTTGACCAGCGGCTTCCAGTGCAGGGTCGCGTAGTACATGTAGGAGACGTTCACCATGCCGGGGTAGGGCAGCGACGGATCGTCGAGCGGGATCTCGAGCACCGCCCTGACGTCGGGCTGATCGTCGAGCCAGGCGGTGACGCCGGGGAAATCGTCTTCTTCCTCGAGGTCGATCCAGGTGACCGGCCGCGGGCACAGCTCGAGCAGCAGCAGCGCGGCGGCGGCCGTCACGATCGCCGCACTACGCCAGCGCGGCGCCGCCGGTCTCCCCCTGACCCGGGCGTCGAGGGCCGCGGCGGCCAGCCAGACGATGGCCAGGGAGGTGAAGACGTCGAAGCGCGCCGGGACGCGCATCGCCGCCAGGCCGGGCAGCAGCCGCGAGATGGGGTCGAAGAAGATCGGAAACGACAGCGCCGCGGTGGCGGCCCCCGCCGCCAGCAGGCCCCGCGGCCACGGATCGATCTCCCGCCAGTGCAGCGGCCTGGCAAGGCCCCAGCGGCGGCGCAGCCATAACCAGCCGCCGGCACCCAGCGCCACCAGCGCCAACGGCAGGCTGTAGCTGCGGGTCGCCCAACGCGGCAGCCAGGTGAGGGCGAGCACTCCGGGCTCCGGGATGCTCCAGGTGCGCGCCTCGCCAGCCAGCCAGCCGCCGGCGGCCAGCGCCGGCAGTGCCGCAAGGACGGCGCGCCGCCACGCCGGGAGCCCGGCGGCGGCGCCGAGAGGCGCTTCGCCGCCGTTGCGAGGCGCCTTGCCGACATTGCTAGGTGCCTTGCCGACATTGCGAGGCGCCTTACCGGCGCCGCGGGCCGCGCCGCCGGCGCCGGTCCGGTGCCGCCGCCACAGGTCCCAGGCGCCGAGCAGCGCCAGGCCGGATGCCAGCCAACCCGGGAAGAGCGAGTTCTCGGGCCGGTGGAGGAAGTCTGGCAGGAGCCCGGAGTAGAGGTTCGACCGCGACGGCGTCAGGTACGACAGGACGCTCGCGCCCCAGGTGCGCATCACGTTCGGCCCCCAGTGCAGGCCGGCGGCGCGGGCCACCGCCCGGTACTTCCCGAAGAGCGCGCCCGCGGCCGCGGCGGCGGCCAGGGCGGTGCCTCCCAGGACCGGTAGCTCGGCGCGCCAGCGGGCGCGGCGGCGCAGCTCGGGCAGGCGGTTGGCGAGCAGCACGGCGAGCGGCACATGGATCATCAAGGCCAGGTAGCAGCCGCCTGACAGGTGGAGCAGGTAACAGGTCAGGAAGAGGGCCGCCCGGGGCCGGCTGGGACGCGCCAGCAGGTGGTCGAAGCTCCACAGGGTGATCGGGACCAGCTGCATGAGCAGGATCTGCAGGTGGCTGAGCTGGTCCCAGCGCAGCGGCGAGAAGGCGTACATGGCGCCGCCGAGCCAGGCCGCCGCCCAGCCGAGGCCGCCGCGGCGCAGCACGAAGCAGGTGGCGAGGCCGGTCAGGGCGAACGACGACAGGAGCAGGAGGTTGTAGGCCGGGATCCAGCGGGGCAGATCCTCGGGCACCAGCGCGGTGAAGGCGGCGGCCGCCAGGCCCGGGCCGAGCAGGTGGTCGGAGTAGGCGAGCACGTTCCGCGCCGGAAAGAAGAACGGCGCATCCCAAAAGCCGGTGAAGCCGCGGTGCGCCTCGTGCGCCACCCATTTGAGGATGTAGAGGTTGAACAGCGGATCGCCGGCGTCCGGCGAGATGTGGGTCGAGAAGACGCTCCAGATCGGCCGCAGGTACAGCGCCGCGAGCAGCGTGTAGGCGACGAGCGCCGCTGCCAGCCTGAAGGCTTCGCCGGCCGCGTTGCCGGCCGGAGGGTCGGCCGGGGATGCCGGCACTTACCCGCCGGCGGCGCCGCCGCTCGACGGCGGCGCGGGCGGCGATGAGGGCCGCGGCGCCGCCGGAGTCCGGGCCGGACCCGGGGCCGGCGCGGCCGCGGCCGGGCGTCTGAGGTCGGGGGCCAGCGGATCGAGCTCGGCGGCGGGAATGGTGGTGAACGGGCCGAGCTGCTTGGCGAGCTCGGGGCCGAAGGCGGCGGCGTTGCCGACCAGCACGACGACGCTGCGGTCGGCGTGGATGCGGGTGCGGCCGAAACGCTGGACGTCGGCGCCGGTCACCGCGCTGATGCGGTCGCGATAGGTGTCCAGGAAGGCGCGATCGCGGCCGTGGGCCAGCGCGTCGAGGACACGGTTGGCGACGTCGCCGGCGCTCTCGATCTCGAGCGGGAAGGCGCCGTTGAGGTAGGCCTTGGCTTCCTCCAGCTCCGCCGGCGGCGGCGGCGCGGCGCCCATGCGTGCGACCTCCTCGAGAGCGACACGCAGCGCTTCGACCGTCGAGGCCGTCTTGGTCGAGGTGCTGACGGCGAAGCTGCCGCCGACGAGCTGCTTGGCGAAACGGCAATAGGCGCCATACGCCAGGCCGCGCTTGACGCGGATCTCCTGGAACAGGCGGGCGAACGAGCCGCCGCCCAGCATCGTGCCGTAGACCTCGGCGGGGAAGAAGTCCGGATCGTCGTAGGCGAGCGCCGCCTGGCCGACCCGGATCTGGGTCTGGACGGCGTCGGGCTTGTCGACGACCAGCACCTGGCGCCGCGCGTGGGCCGGCAGCTCGAGCGCGCGAGATGTCGGCGTCGCGGGCGTCGCCCCACCGGCCCAGCCGCCGAAGGCGCGCTCGATCGCCGCCAGCGCCGGCGCCGGCCGGAAATCGCCCACCACCGCCAGGATCGCGCCGCCGGGCCGGTAGTGCTCGCGATGAAAGGCCGCGACGTCGTCGCGGGTCAGGCCGCGTATTGACTCCGGCGTGCCGCGGGCGGGAGATCCATAGGGATGGGCGCCGTACACCAGGCGCTGGAAGGCGACGTTGGCAAGGTACGCCGGGTTTGCCCGCGCCAGCTCGAGGCTGCTCAGGCTTTGGCGGCGCCAGCGCTCCAGCTCGCCGGGCGGAAAGCTGGGATGCAGCACCACGTCGGCGAGCAGCTCGATGGCGAGGTCGAGCTGGTCCGCGGTGACCGCCTCCGAAACCGAGGTGAAGTCGGCGCCGGACGAGGCGTCGAGCCTGCCGCCCACGCTGTCGATGGCGTAGGCGATCTGCTGCGCCGTGCGGCCGGCCGTCCCCTGGGTGAGCAGGTCGGCGGTGGCGCCCGCCAGACCGGCCTTGGCCCTGGGCTCGTGGAGCGCGCCCGCCGGCAGCAGCAGCCGCAAGCTCACCTCCGGGTCGGTATGGCGCTCGATGGCGATCAGGCGCAGGCCGTTGCCGAGC
>DATKFK010000891.1:0-9414 GCA_035544375.1 Thermoanaerobaculia bacterium | reverse complement strand
CCTTTCAGTTGCCAGAGCGCCGGACGCCTGGGGCGGCGGCCCGGCTGCACCGCGGAGCATACTCCCGCCGCGTCCTCGCCGAGAGCCGCCACCGTCAGCGCCTTAGCCCGGCGGGGGTGGCGTGTCACCGCGGACTGCCGGATTGCGCAGGATGACCCAGGGTGGTGCGCCCTCGGGGCGGCGGACCCCGCACCATCGCGGAGGTAGACTTCATCCATGACTCGACGAGCTCTCGCCTGCGCGGCAGCTGCTGCAGCAGCTCTCCTCTTCGCGTTCTCGCTGCCGGCCGGCGCGCGGGCCGGCGGGCCGTCGCGCCAGCCGGTCAAGGGCTGCGCCTGGCGCCGGGTCTCCGACCCCGCGCTCGGCCTCGAGGCGTGGGTGCAGCGGTGCGATTTCGGTGTCCGGAAGATCGATTTCCAGGTCGCCGGGCGCACCCTCCTCATCCACTGGTCGGACGGCGGCGCCAGCACCGAACCGGTGATCGAGGTCCTCGATCTCGCCAAGGGAGAGACCCCGGAGGCCGGGATGCGGCGGATCTTCGCCCTGCACACGGAAAAGAAGCTGGCGGCGCGCTGCGTGCTGCGGCCCTACACCGAGGGCACCGTCCCCACGGGCGTCAAGCGCTACGTCTTTGCGCCGGACGCCGCCTACCAGAAGCAGCTGGACGCCACGCCGACCGGCGGCGTCCCCGATCCGCCCTGCGGCGACTGGGGAGAAGCGCCCGACGGCATCCAGTACTTCGAGGCACAGCCCGCGAGCGGCGCCCGCAGGGTGCTGTTCGTGCGGGTGGGACAGGACGAGCCGCTGTTCGACGAGGCGACGCTGAAGCTCCTGCCGCCGCGATAGCGCCGGCCTCCCGTAAGCGTCCTTCCTTTCGCCGCCGCCGACCGTTTCTCTCCAGAGGCGCTCCCGTCCGGCGTCATTCCGGCGCCCGCTCCTCGCCGGGCCACGCCGCGAGCATCGCCATCAGCGCCTTCGCCGCGCCGCTCAGGAAGGCGCGCCGGCGATGGACCAGCGAGACCGGGATCGTGACTCGCAGGGCGGGGACGCGCAGGGCGCGCAGCGTGCCGGCACGGAGCTCCTCGTCGACGCTGCTCGCCGGCAGCAGCGCCAGGCCGAACCCCGCTTCCACCATGCGCTTCTGCGCCGTCAGGCTGTCGATCGGGACGATCTCGGCAGCGCCCAGGCCGCACGCGGCCAGCCGCTGCTCGAGCGCCGACGAGTAGGGCTCACCCACCGCACCGGGACGGCGAGGAAACGCCAGCCACCGCTCGCCGGCCAGCGCCCGCGGCGGGACGCTCCGCCTGCGCGCCAGCGGGTGGCGAGACGAGCACACCGGCACCATCGGCTCGTCGTGGATCGTGGACGACGCGAGGTCCGGGTGCGGATCGGCGCCGTAGCGCAGCCCCATCGTGGCGTCGCCACGGAGCACCAGCGCGCTCACCTCCGCGCTGAGCGCCGTCCGCAGCCGCAGCTCGATCCCGGGATACGCCTCGCGAAAGCGCCGCAGGCGCTCGGTCAGCGTGGTGCTGGCCAGCGTGCCGACGACCGCCAGCGCCACCTCGCCGCGGCCGGTGCCACGCAGCGCGCCCACCGCCTCCACGCCGTCGCGCATCGACGCCAGCAGCGCTTCCGCATGCGGCAGGAAGGCGCTGCCGGCGTCGGTCAGGACCGCGCCGCTGTGGATGCGCTCGAACAGCGGCGCGCCCAGCTCGCGCTCGAGCAGATGGATGCGGCGGCTGATCGCGGGCTGCGAGAGGTGCAGGCTCGCCGACGCCCGCGAGAAGCCGCCCGACCGGACGATCGCCACGAACGCCGCCACGTGATCGAGCTCCATTGGCCATCAGTATAGCGGATGACTATGACAATGCCTATGCATTGGACATATCGTACACCCTCGCCTATCGTGGGCGCTGGGAGGTGCGCATGAGAGCCAATGACGTCCACCCGAACGCGATCCTTCGCCACGGCGCGTACCTGTGCCTGAACCCGCCGCCCAGCGCGCCCGGCGCTCCACCTGCACCCACCGCGCCCGCTGCAATGCGAGCGGTCGCCGGCGCCGCGGTGCCCGCGCTCGCCGAGCGGCTGGGGCTGCGCAACGAGTTCGAGGCCGACGGCGAGGATCCGCCCGACGCCATCGCCTTCCTGCGCCGCGTCGGTGCGGCGCCCGCCGCCGTCGCCGACGACCGGTTGCTCGGCGCTGCGGCGGTCGTGCACGTCGCCTCCGCGCGCGCCGACCTCGTTGCAGCGTTCTGCGCCGAGACGGCGCGTCTGCTCGCGCCGGCCGTCACGCCGCACGTCCTCGGCGGCGTCGTCCGGCCGATGCTCTTCACCGGCAACTCGATGCACAACTTCGCCTACGCGCATCGGATGCTGCAGCAGCCGGGGACGGCGGCGCCCAACGCCTTCCTGGTGCCCATGATCAAGACCGCCGCCTGGTGGCAGAAGGACTGGATGGAGCGCCACACGTACTTCCTGCCGCGCTACGACGGCTCCGGCCGCAGGGTGGCCGAAGGGCATGCGCTCGCTGCGGCGGCCGGGGTCGCGTGCCTCATGCGGCGGACCTACAAGCACCCGGCGGAGCCCGCTCCTCCCGGGGACTACGACTTCATCACCTATTTCGAATGCGCGGACGCCGACGTGCCGACCTTCCACCAGGTTTGCGCGGCCCTGCGGGACGTCGCCAGGAATCCGGAGTGGGCGTTCGTCCGCGAGGGTCCGACCTGGCACGGCCGCCGCGTCGCGACCTGGGAGGAGCTCTGCGCCTGACGCGCCGGCCGCCTCAATGCGCCAGAGCCCGGCGGGTCGCCTCGAGATAGCCGGTCCCGAAGCGGGCATCGGGCTCGAGGTGCGCCCCCTCGGCCCACTCGTTCCAGGCGTTGACGAAGACCAGGCGGTGCTCGGGATGTCCCAGCCGCGCCGCGGTCACCAGGGCGCGCAGCCATGCCTCGTAGGCCGCGGGCGTGGCGCCATGAAAGATCGCCGCGCGCTGGCCGAGGCGCGGGGTGTTGTCCCATCCCGCCATGGCCGTGCGATACAGGCGGAAGGGCGGCGCCGGCAGCGCCAGCCGCCGGCTGACCACCGCGCGGTAGTCGACGATCGCGCCGCCGAACGCGGGCTCGAGGCCATCGACCGCGCAGGCGTTGGCCGGCAGGTCCTCGCCGTGGGGCGGGAACTCGACCGCGGCGTCGAAGCCGAGCGGCAGGGGGTCGTCGAGCCCGAAGGTCAGGGCGGCGACGAGATGCAGGTCGGGCAACCCGCGCTCGCGCGCCGCGCGGCGCCAGCGCGCGAGGGTCGCCCGCGGCTCCGGGATGGCGCTCGGCCGGTAGACCAGCAGGACGGGCGCGCCCCGCACGCGGAGGTAGCGGCCGTCGCGGAAGAAAGGCATCAGGTCCTCGATCAGCGCGGCGTCCAGCTCGGGGCCGTAGCGCTGCTCGATGAGCAGCTCGCGCTCGGCGCCGTCCCACCGGCGCGTCCAGTTCTCGTTGGCCCAGCAGAGGCAGAACGGCAGGTCCGGTTCGCCGCCCCCGAGCATCTCGGCCAGCGGCCGTTCGAGCAGGGTCTTGGTGCCGAACCAGTAGTAGTAGTAGCAGAAGCCGTGGATGCCGTGGGCGCGGGCCAGCGCCGCCTGCCGCGCCCGCGTCTGCGCCAGGCGCAGATCGTAGAAGCCCAGCCGCTCGGGCAGATGCGGCTGGTAGTGGCCGGCGAACTGCGGCCGCGCGCGCGTCACTCGCGACCACTCCGTGAAGCCCTTCCCCCACCACCTGTCGTTCTCCGGGATCGGGTGGAACTGCGGCAGGTAGAAGGCGAGGACCTTGACGTCCGCTTCCGGCTCCGGCCGCGCGCGGGCGCCGGCCCCGGCCACCCCGGCACGCCACGGCCGCCGCCGGATGTGGTCGGCGAGGCGGAAGGGCCGCGGGTCCCCGACGGCGCCGCCCCTGCCATCACCGCCACCATCGGCGCCAACCCCACCAGCGCCGCCACCATCGGCGCCAACCCAACCAGCGCCGCCACCGTCGCCGCCAGCCCCACCCGTGCCGTCACGATCGCCGCCATCGCCGTCGCCGCGCTCGACCACCACGAACCCCTCGTACACCGAGACGGCGCGGAACAGCGTCCGCGAGCTGCCGGCGGCAGCCACCAGGTCGCAGACCATCCCCGCCAGGCTCTCCTCGCCCGCCCAGACGTGGCCCGGGTCCTGGAACTCCGGCCAGTGCTCCCAGGCCCAGTCCTCGAGGATGTACAGGCCGCCGGGCGGCAGCAGCGGAAACAGCGCATCGAAGCTGGCCCGCGTCGGCGCGTCCAGGTGGGAGCCGTCGTCGATCACCAGGTCGAGCTCGCCGCCGAGGTCGCGCGCCACGATCTCGCGCAGCGCCGCGCCGTCCGCCTGGTCGGTGCGCCAGCGCGTCAGCACCCGTCCCGCCAGCCCTCGCGCCGTCAGCCAGCGGCGAAAGTATGGGCTGTCCTCGCGGTCCGCCAGGTCGATGGCGACCAGCCGCTCGGGCTGCAGGTGCTCCTGCCAGAAGGCGGTGCTGCCGCCGTCCCAGATGCCGATCTCCAGCACCCGGCGCGGCCTTAAGGCGGTCGCCGACCAGAAGCGTTCGAACTGCTCGACCAGCTGCCGGTTCTTGTAGAAGCCGAGGCAATCGGCGCCGAGCTCCCGGCCGCCGTCTCGCGACGGTTCGAGGCGCAAGACGAGGTCACCCAGCAGCGCCCGGTCCGGCAGCCAGGTCAAGCGCTCGAACATCAGGCTCCGTCGAGGCGCACGGTCACCGGGGTGGCGTCGCGATAGGCGCCCCGCGGCGTGCGCTGCACGATGGCGACGCCATACGTCCCCGGCGCCAGGCCCGCGAGGTCGACGACGGTGTCGAAACCGCAGCCGGCCGGGTGTCCGGGGAACGCCGCCGCGACGTCGAGCCTGGCGACGCGCTCGGGGACGCGGAAGACGCGGTCCGCGGTGCCGCCGGCCGACTCGAGGGCCAGGAAGAGGTCCACTTCGGCCGGCGCGCAGCCCCCGGCGTGGGCCCAGCCCGCGAGATGGACACGGTCGCCGCGCAGCGCAATCGGCTCGCCGCAGCCGTAGAGCTCCGCCCCGCCGACGCTCCCGACCAGGTCGAGGCAGAAGCCGCCGCCGGAGGGCGGCAGGTGGCGGCTCGCCACCGGCACCCAGCGCAGCGTGTCGGGGCCGGACGCCGCCCCGCCGCGGCCGAGCGCCACCTCGACGCTGGCCAGCAGGCGGTCGCGGGTGTGCTCGTGCAGCGCCAGCACCTGTCCGAGCTCGCCCAGGACGCGCGCGGCGGGACCCTCCACGTCGCCCAGCGCGTCGCGCAGCTGGCGCAGCAGCACCAGGCCGCTGGCGGGACCGCGCGCCGCGCGCCGGGTGGCCTGCAGCGCGGCGCGCCCGTCGCCGTCGTCCGGCTCGAGGTAGGCGCCGCGCGGCCAGTCATTCCAGGAGTCGACGAACACCAGCCCGCCGCCGCGGCGCCGCGTCGCATCGACCGCCGAGCGCAGCCAGTGCTCGTACAGCTCGCCGGCGCGCGGGTCGCCAGCGTCGCGCCGGCATTCGACGCGGCGGAACAAGCGGTGCAGCGGCCAGGGACGGGTGAGCGCCGCCGCCACCGCCGCCGCGGGATCGGGGGCCGTCGCCTGGGCTTCGAGGAAGGAGTCGAAGCCCAGGTCCTCCGGCCGGTCGGCGGCCACCGGTTCGACGGCGCAGAGATGGAGCTCGCCCAGACCCCGCCCGGCCGCGGCGGCGCGCCACTGCCTGGCGGTCGCGCCCGGCTCGGCGAACCGCGAGACGTCGCGCACCACCAGCAGGAGCCGGCCGTCGACGCGCAGGTAGCGCCGGTCGGCCAGGCCCGCGGCCACGTCGTCCAGCAGCCGCCCGGCCTGCGCCGCGGCAAGCGGCGCACCGTCCTCGACCGTCACCATCAGGCAGAACGGGAAGTCCGGCCGCCCGCTCGCCACCAGGTCGCGCCACGCCGCATCCCAGGACGGCCCGGCCGCTGCCCACGGAACCAGGTAGCAGAAGGCATCCACGCCGTGCTCGCGTGCCACCGCCGCCTGCGCCTCCCGCACCTCGGGCACGCGCGGGTCGCCGAAGCCGAGCTCGGTCGGCAGCGGCCGCGGCGGCTGGGCAGCGGCCAGCCGCACCCAGAAGCTCTCGGCGTGGCCACCGCCCGGCGCCCCCTCCTCGGGCGCATAGCAGCGGGGGTCGTAAAGCGCCACCAGCGACACGTCGCGCCGCACCCCGGGCGCCTCGACACGCGGCGCGCCCGCCGCCGCCTCGCCGTCCGCCTTGGCCCCCCGCTGAGCCTCCCGCTCAGCCTCCGGTTTGACCGCCGCAACGGCCGCTCCCATGCCCTCCGGCTTGCGCGCCAGCGCCAGGTCCTGCCCGAAGCTCGGGCTCACCTCGTCGGGCAGATCCAGCAGCTCGAGGCCCGCCGCCGCGATCTCCTGCCGGACAACCTCGCGGCTGGCGAAGGCGACGCCGTAGAAGGGCTCGCCGCCGTAGCCCGCGGTCAGCGCGGCGAAGCCGAACCCCGCCTCGCGCGCGGCGCCTGCCGCGGCCGCCCGCTGCTCGCGAGAGTACGACCCGTAGATTTCCATCGCGCCGGCAAGCCAGGCATCCAGGTGATCCGCGGAAAGGTAGGTGAAGGCCGCGACGCCGCCCGGCCGCAGCATCCGCGCCCAGGCCCGCAGCGTGCGCCGCCAGTGCTCGCGGGGAGTGTGGGTCAGCAGCGAGCAGCAGACGACGGCGTCGAGGTCCCGCGGCAGGCTCTCCTCGTCGGGCCGCCAGCCGGTCACGACGGGCAGCGCTCCCAGCTCCTCGGCGCAGAAGCGCACGGCGTCGCCGTCGATGTCGCAGGCATAGACGGCCGCATGCGGCAGCGCCGCGCGCAGCACGCGGGTCATGCGGCCGTAATGGCATGCGAAGTCGGCGACCGCCCGGCTGCCTGCCAGCCCCGGGTGGCCATGCTGCCACAGCCGGGCGTCGATCTCGGCCAGCTGCGCCGCGGCGGAGTTGAAGTAGCCGCCGGCCTGGACGCTCTCGAAGCCGGACACGATGACGTCGCGAGCGGAGATCGTGCGGTTGACCCGCCGTAGCAGCTCGTCCTGCCGCAACGTCGAGTATGCGGCGGGGCCTGCAGCGCCGGCGGCGACGTGCCGCCGCGCGTCCACCCACTCGACGCCGGCGGCGCGGACCAGCGCCACGAGCTCCGGGGCCGCGGCGGCGAAGCTCTCGCCGCGGCTCGCGTCGAGGTCGTTGGTGAAGGTCATGAACTCGCCGAACAGCTCGCCGTCGAACCCGTCGCCCGCTTCCTCGAGGACCTCGCAGTAGCCGCGCACCACGGCCAGGTTCGCCGGGCGGCACTCCGCGTCGAGGTAGCGGCGCAGCCGCGCGGCGGCGATGCGGCGGACGCTCGGCGGCAGGTTCGTGGGGCGCAGCCGCGCCGGCCAGGACAGCACGTTGTAGGCCACCGGCAACCCCTGCTCGTCGAGGAAGCGGAGCAGGGTGACCATGTCCAGCGCGTTGCCGTTCTGCAGCGTCGGCACCGCGACGAGATCGACGTCGGGCAGCTCGCGGAACCAGCGCAGGTTCTCGACCAGGGTGGGCCACCTGGAGCCGTGGCGCAGGAGCTCGTACAGCTTGCCGTGGCCGTCGATGCTCAGCGAGACGTTGAAGCGGCGGAAGTGCGGCGCCAGCTCCTCGAGCCTGGCGCTGCGCTGCTGGCCGTTGGACACCACCCCGACGACGAGCCGGGGCGCGACGCCGCGATCGACGAGCGCGCGCAGCAGGCGCCAGGTGCGGTCGATGAGGAACGGCTCGCCTCCCATCAGCGACAGCGTCGCGTGGCTCGAGGCGGTGGGGGCGCCGGCGGCGATCATGTCCGCCATGGCGTCCACGTCCTCGAACCAGGCGCTGGCGTTCTCGGGCACGAGCTTCAGGCGCGGCGGCCGCAGTCCAGGCCCCGGGGCCGGCGCCGCCGTGAGCGGCGGGGGGGCCGGCGCCATCCCATTCGCGGTCCACGCGGCCTGGACGGGATCGGCGGCGATGCGCGAGCTGGAGAGCGGGCTGCAGCTGCGGCACTTCAGGTTGCAGACGTTGCCGAGCTCCAGGATGAACCAGTCCGGCCGGCGTTCGAGCCGGAAGCCGCTCCCGGCGCCTTCCCGGGGCAGCGCCTCGACGGCGAGGTCCCCGCCGAGAGCCCTGTAGATCGTGTTGGAGACCAGCCGGCGGCTGACGCCGCCCGCCGCCTCGCGCTCCCAGCACAGGCTGCAGCTTTCGGGCTTGTCGCCGCGCGCCATCGCCGCGCGCACCGCGACGAGCTCCCCGGCGTTCCACAGGTCGTCGAGCGAGTCCCGGTAGACGCTGCCCACGCGGCCGTCCACGGTGAGCGGCGTCGGGATGTCGCAGCAAAAGGTCGCCCGTCCGTCGGGCCCGATGGCGAAGGTGGTCCAGGGAACGATGCAGGCGGTCTTCGACATCGCGGTCTATTCCCGTCCAGGAACCGCCGCGCGGCCAGGACGCCCGCTCGCCGCTGGGACGCGTGATGGGCTTCTACGTCTCACGCCAAGCCAGTGTCTCGCATGGCACCGCCGCGCCGTCAGTCGCCCTCGTCTGCGGGCAGGCACTTGTGGCGCTGCCGCTCGGGCAGGCGCGACAGGGGGCCTGCCGGCCGCCGCCGACCAGCAGCTGGCAATCGAGCCGGACGTTGTCGGTCCGCAGGCCCACCGTCCCGTAGAGCTCCGCGGTCTCGGGCCCGAGCGTGCCCTGCCAGGCCGGCGCGGCGCCCCGGAGGGCGCTGCGCGCAGGCTTCGATTCGAGCTGAAAGTCCGCGGACATGAGGACGGCCTTCGATGACGCTCTCGCTCCGTTGGCCGAGGAGTCTATCACCAGCTGAACTGCATGCTTGCCGCCCCTTCCTTTCCTCTCCACTTGACATGTGACTAAATAGTCACCTATCATCGGCACATGGACGCGGTCTTCAGAGCCCTCGCCGACCCGACCCGCCGCGGCCTGCTCGACGAGCTGTTCAAGCAGGACGGGCAGACGCTCAGCGCGCTCGAGCGGCGCCTGCCGATGACGCGGTTCGGCGTCATGAAGCACCTCCGGGTGCTCGAGGAAGCCGGGCTCGTGATCACCCGCAAGCGCGGGCGCGAGAAGCTGCACTTCCTCAACCCCGTTCCCATCCGGCTCGTCCACGATCGGTGGGTGAGCAAATACGCCGAGCCCTGGGTCGCGACGCTCAGCGGGCTCAAACACCTATTGGAGGACAGGACCATGGAAAAGGTGTACGAGATCTACATCAAGACGACTCCCGAACGCCTCTGGAAGGCGATCACCGACAACGAGATGAGGCGGCGGTACAGCTTCGGGGTGGCCCTCGAAACGGATTGGACGCCAGGCTC
>DATKFK010000890.1:0-2700 GCA_035544375.1 Thermoanaerobaculia bacterium | reverse complement strand
TGGCGCGGCAGCAGCCGGCGGCGGCGGGGCGGCTGGTGGTGGGCTCGCTGCGCCAGGGGCGGGACCCGCGGGGGGAGCGGGAGGTGCTGCTCGACGCGCTGGCGCGGCTGTGGTGCGCCGGGGTGCCGGTGGCGTGGGACGGCTACTACGCCGGCGAGCGGCGGCGGCGCCTCACCCTCCCCACCTACCCCTTCGAGCGCCGGCGCTACTGGGTCGAGCCTCGCCGCGGCGCCCACGGCTCCCTGGGCAATGCCTTGCGCGCGGGCGGCGCGGGCGGCGCGCAGGAGGTCGAGGAGCCGCGCGCCGGCCACGAGCGGCCACAGCTTCGGACGGCGTTCCGGGCGCCGGTCGCCGGCGTCGAGAGCCGGCTGGCGGCGATCTGGCAGGCCCTGCTCGGCGTCGAGCGGGTGGGCGCGAACGACGACTTCTTCGAGCTCGGGGGCCATTCGCTGCTCGCCACCCGCCTCGCCTCCCGCATCCGCGACGCCTTCGGCGTCGAGGTGACGCTCGACGCGGTGTTCGCCGTGCCGACGCTCGCCGGGCTCGCATCCCACGTCGCGGCGGCGCCGGCGCCGGCGGGAGCCGCGCTCGCCGCGGCCGCCATCCCGCGGCTGCCGCGCGACGGCGACCTGCCCCTCTCCTTCGGCCAGCAGCGGCTCTGGTTCATCCACCAGCTGTTCCCGCACAGCAGCGAGTACAACGTGCCGCTCGCCGTGCGCCTGCGCGGGCGGCTTCAGGTCGCCAGGCTGGCCGCGGCGCTCGCCGCGGTGGTGCGCCGCCACGAGACCCTGCGCACCACCTTCGCGACGCGTGACGGACGGCCGGCACAGGAGATCGCGCCGGCCGCCGCGGCGCCGCCGGCACTGCCGGTCGTCGACCTGCGCGGCCTGCCTCGGGCCGGCGGCGTGGCGCGCCGCCTCGCCGCGGCGGAGGCGCGGCTGCCCTTCGATCTGGTGAGCGGTCCGGTGCTGCGGGCACGCCTGCTGCGGCTGGGAGGCGAGGAGTCGATCATCCTCGTCACCATCCATCACATCGCCTGCGACGCGTGGTCGATCGGCGTGCTGGTGCGGGAGCTCGCCGCCCTGTACGAGGCGGGCACGGCCGGCCGCGCCCCGGACGCGGGATTGCCGGAGCTGCCGGTGCAATACGCCGACTTCGCGGCCTGGCAGCGCGAGCGGTTGAGCGGCGACCGCGATGCCCCGGGCTCGCCGCTGCGCTACTGGCGCGAGCGCCTGCTGCCGCTGCCGCCGCCGCTTCAGCTGCCGCTCGACCGTCCCCGTCCGGCGGTGCAGACCGCCAACGGCGCGGCCGTGGACTTCGCCCTCGACCGGACGGCCACCGACGCCTTGCAGCGGCTCGGCCGCACGCAGGCGGCCACGCTGTTCATGGTCCTCCTGGGCGGACTCCAGGCGGTGCTGTCGCGCCTTGCCGGGCAGAGCGACGTCGCGGTCGGCGCACCGGTCGCCAGCCGCACGGCCTCCGAGCTCGAAGGCCTGATCGGTTTCTTCGTCAACACCCTGGTGCTGCGCGCCGACCTGTCGGGAGACCCCACCTTCGCCGAGGTCCTGGCGCGGGCGCGCGGCGCGGCGCTGGGGGCGCAGGCGCACCAGGACCTGCCGTTCGAGATGCTGGTCGAGGAGCTCAAGCCGGAGCGCGACCTGTCGCGCACGCCGCTGTTCCAGGTCCTCTTCGCCTTCCAGAACGTGCCGGCGAGCCGGATCGAGCTCCCCGGGCTGACGCTCGAGACCGTCGAGCCGGAGAGCGCCTCGGCGCAGTTCGAGTTGACGCTCTACGCCGACGAGGGGGAGGCCGGTCTCGCCGCGCGACTCGTCTACAACACCGACCTGTTCGACCGGCCGACGATCGTGCGGCTGGCCGGCCACTTCCGCAACCTGCTGCTGGCGGCGGCGGCGGCGCCCGAGCGGCGGGTGGGAGAGCTGCCGCTGCTGTCGGCGGCGGAGGCGCAGCAGCTGGTGCGGGAGTGGTGCGACACGGCCGTCGATTACGGCGTGGCGGCGGCGGGCCTGCACGAGCTGATCGCGGCACAGGCGGCGCGCACGCCGGCGGCGGTGGCGGTGGTGGGTGTCGCGGGTGCGGCGGGCGAAGTGGGCGCGGTGGGTGAAGGTGCCGCGGCGGGCGAGGCGGGCATGCCAGGCGCAGGGGGCGAGGCAGGCGAGGAGCGGGTGACGTACGGCGAGCTGGTGCGGCGGGTCTCGGCGCTGGCGTGGCGGCTGCGGCAGCTGGGGGTGGGGCCGGAGGCGCGGGTGGGCCTGGCAACGGAGCGCTCGGTGGAGATGGTGGTGGGGATCCTGGGGGTACTGGCGGCGGGCGGGGCCTACGTGCCGCTGGACCCGGACCATCCGCGCGAGCGGCTGGAGACGATGATCGCCGACGCGCGGCCGCGGGTGTTGCTGATCCAGGAACGGCTGCGTGAGCTGGTGCCGGCGCCCGCGGGCGTGGCAGTGGTGGCGCTCGACGGCGTGGCCGGGCCGCCGGGCGTGGCCGGCGCGGCGGTCGGAGCCGGCGCGGCAGCGCCGGCCGGGTCGGTGGGGCCGGTCGGCGAGGCGTGGCCAGCGGGGCCGGTAGGCGAGGTGGGGCCGGCGGCGTGGGCGCGGGTGTGGGGCGAGAGCGCGGCGTACGTGATCTACACGTCGGGCTCGACGGGGCGGCCGAAGGGCGCGGTCAACATCCACGGCGCGG
>DATKFK010000889.1:0-3121 GCA_035544375.1 Thermoanaerobaculia bacterium | reverse complement strand
CAGGACCGTCTTGGTCAGCGTCTTGGCGTCGTCGAAGAACAGGGGCGTGAAGTTGAAGTTGTGGCCGATGAAATCGTTCACCTTGACCAGCGGATGGTGCACGTCGACCTGGGCCGTGCCGTCGTGGTTGACCGTGCCGGTGGTCAGCATGGCCACGGCATAGTGCGGGACGACCGAGGAGTCCTTGACGCCGGTCATGAAGAAGGCGCCGCTGAGCAGCGGGTTGGGGTTGGTCGCCGCGGCGAGCGCCTGGGTGAGTTGGCTGGCTGAGACGCGGACCGCGTAGTAGGTGCCGGGCGCGGCGTTCTCGTCGCCCAGCGCGTCGAACGGACCGTAGTTCTTGACCTCGACCGTCTTGTCGGTGGTGAAGTCGATGCCGCTCACGGTCTGGCCGGCGGCCGAGACGACCACCAGCTGCGGCTGGTCGGCGTTGGCGCCCGGCGCCGTGTAAAGCTTCTCGTTCCAGGAGTCCTGTCCCTGTTCCAGGCCCAGGCGGAACGCGCCCAGGGCGGCGAGGTTGATGTTGCCGTGATTGGCCGGGAAACCGCTGACCGGCTGGATGCCCAGCTCGTAGGTGCCGGGCGGGACCACCAGCTTGTACTTGCCGTCGATGATGGAGTAGGCGGGGTCGGGGAACTCCGGACCGAAACCGCTCGGCAGGCATGCCCAGCGGAGGGTGCCGCTGACCGCGGTCGAAACCATCACGCCCGTCTGGTGGTCGATGGCATAGACGCTGGCGCCCGGCAGCGGCAGTCCCGTCTGGCCGTGGTGGACCTCGCCGGTGATGAAGCCGACGGTGCTGGCGAAGGCGACGTCGCCCGGTCCCAGCGCCGCCGGGCCGGTGGTGTCCGAGCCCTTGGGATAGTTGCCGCCGACGGTGATCGCGGGATCGCTGTCGATGCTGTGGCGGGCGAGCTGCGATGCGGGGTCCAGCGTATCGATGTAGGGGAACATCACCGACTCGCCGCCGGTGACCGTGTTCAGCTGGTTGATCATGGTGTGGCCGACGCCCCGCGCCATCCCCATCACGTGAAGCGCCACGGCCAGGAAGTCGACGGTGTGCGGCTCGCCGAGGTCGAGGGGGTTGTTGGTGAAGCGGAAGCCCTGGCGCGGGCTGGCGGCGGCGTCCTGGGCGGTGTTGAAGATGATGTCCACGTCGAGCCAGGTGCCGGCGGTGTACTGCCCTGCCGGGAACAGGGTGGAACCGTCGGCGTTCTCCTGGCAGTTGGTGATCGCGGCGGACACGTCGGGCGTGCCGTCGCCGTTGATGTCGAGGCCGTCGTTGAAGAAGTAATCGGTCAGCAGGACCGTGCGGCGCACGAAGGCGATGGGGTCCTCGTCGGCGCGGGTGAAGACGCCGCGGAACGGCACCTGGTTGAAGCCGGGGCCGGTGCGCCAGGTGATCTCGTTGATGAAGTCGAGGCCGGCGAAGCTTGGATTGGCGACGGTGCCGTTGATGTCGGCCTTGATGAAGGCGGTGGGGATCGCGTTCCACATGTCGTTGGCCTTCTTGAGGGTGTCGGTGGCTTCGGCCACCGTCAAGAAGGCGTTGCCGAGCGGGTTGGGGATCGGGTCCTGCGTGTTGTTGATCTTGAAATGGATCGGCAGGCAGCGCGAGTCCCAGTGCTGGTTGACGACCGAGCCCTCCACCAACCCGGGGAAGGGCGAGGGCACGAAGCCGGTGATGTTGATCTCCTTGATCACCGACTCGGCCGGCGCCCGGACGGCGGCGGGCGGCGCGAGCAGCAGCAGCGCGGCGATGGCGATGGCGAGGTAACGAGGGCGCATGACAATCTCCTTATTGGCCGGGAGGCCGGTTGGCGTGAGACGGCGGCGACGAGGCCGGGGCCCTGGCGGGCACGGACCTCAGCAGCAGGTCGAGCTGCTGTTTGAAGCGCGCCAGCGGCACCGCGGTGCGCGAGCCCTGAAGGGAGCTCCGGCCGCGCACCAGCAGGATCCCGTCCAGGTCGCGCGTCACCAGCGGCTCGGCGCCGGGAGCGCGATGGATCGAGAACTTGCCCTGGGTCAATCCGGTGAGCGCATAGGCATTGGGGATCTCGGCCACGCGGGTGAGGAAGAGCAGGACCTCCTCGCCCGGCTGGATGACCGGCCCGCCTTCGAAGTCCATGCCGATGGGCACCGGGCCCTTCAAGTCCACGCCGCCCGGCAGGACGACGGTGAGCTCCGGCCGGCGCTCGCCCTTGAGCACCTCCGCGACCGCGATGTTGTCGAGAGTGATCAGCGTGCGCTGGTACCACGTGCTTTCGGCTTTCGTGCATTTGCCGACGACGATGACGTCGGCGGCAAGGGCGAGCTCGCCGTCGGTCATGCCCGGCAGCATCGCGGTGCCCGGCCCCGCGGCCAGCAGGAAGCCGAGCGGCAGGCTCGCAAGCAGATGGAACATCGGGTCCTCCAATCGGCGCTCGGCGCCAGAACAAAACCTTTCTAGAGCATGATCGATCAGGCGATCACGCATAATTCCGAACAAATCTACACTTTATATTGTGTATTGATCTATCATGGCCGTGACAGCTCCATATATCGATATCGTGATTTCTTGCCGCGAGGTTTTCAGGCGCCGCCGCTTGCGGCCCGCAGGCAGCGGTCCAGCCGCGCGGCCAGGGTTTCCAGGTGCGGCGGGTGGTGCATGGTGATGTGATTGCCAGGCACGTGATGGATCTCGATGCCGTCGGCCGCGAAGTCGATCCATGGCCGCTCGGGATGGCGGGGATCGCCGGCGCGGCGGCTGCCGGCGCGGAAGAACGCCAGCCGGCCCGGGTAGCGGCGCGGCGCGTAGGCGCGCATCGCCGCCATGTGCTGTTTGAAGACGGCGAGCAGCCGGCGCGCGATCGCCAGGTCGAAATTCACCTCGCCCCGGGCCGCCGCCTCGGCCGCGGCGATGAACGCCGCGAGCTGCCGGTCGGCTGGCAACCGCCGCAGCCTGGCCGCCGGCGTCCGGCCGCCGCTCAGGTAGCTCAGGATCGCGGCGTCGTCGGCCGGCCGGCGCGGCATCTGCCCGGGCCCGGGAGTGTCGAGGAGCGCAACCTGCAGCACCTGTCCGCCCTGGGCGCGGAGCTGCTGCGCCATCTCGAAGGCGATCATGCCGCCCATCGAGCTGCCG
>DATKFK010000888.1:0-4667 GCA_035544375.1 Thermoanaerobaculia bacterium | reverse complement strand
CCAGCTCCTTCTCCTGTTCCTCGGCCTGATCGAGCTCGCGCCCCAGCCGCCGCACCTCGACGTCAGGCAGTGCGTGCCGCGGCGACCACAGCCGGGTCTGCAAGCGCGCGATGCGCTCGCCGATCTCCGTCTCGCGCGCTTTCAGCTCCACCGGAATCCCTTCCCGGACGTCGACTCGCTCCTTGGCCAGCAGATCGAGCAGTCCGCGCGCGCGCGCCTGCTCGCTGGCTGCCAACGCCTCGACGTCGTGGCCGGCGCCGCGCTGCAACCGGTCGAGGCGCATCAACAGGTCGACGTAGAGCTCGAAGTAGCCGCGCCGGGTGGCGAGGAAGGAAACTCTCTGGTCGGGCCGGACGACACCTGACCGCAGCTTCTCGGTGATCGCTATCGCCCGTTCGATGGCGAACCTGGCCGCCGCCAGGTCGCCGCGATCGCGCTCGATCCGTGCCAGTCCGGCCTGCGCCGCGGCCTCGACCAGGGGCGCGGAGCCGTTGAGCTTCAGGGCGCGCTGGAAGGCGGCCTCGGCCGCGGCCGGCTTGCCGGCCTCGCGCAAGGCGTTGGCGAGCTCGACCTGGATCTGCGCCTGCCGCACCGGGCCGGCGGCCGCCTCGAGCACGGCCGCCGCTTCGAGATCGGCAATGGCCTCGCCGGGCTGGCCGCGCTCGCCATGGACCCTGCCGAGGTCATAGCGCGCCAAGCCTTCGATTCGCCGCAGACCGCTCGCCCGGATGAGGTCCAGGGCCTGCTGGAAATACTCGAGCGCCTTGGCCGGCTGGTGCTCGGCCTCGAACGTCGAACCGATCCCCAGCAGCGCGTAGGCGCGCCCCTGCGCGTTCCCCAGCCGCTCGAAGGCGGTCAGCTCTTCGCCGTACCGCTGCCGCGCCTCTTCCGGCTGCCCCATGTAGAGCAGGGAAGCGGCCAATCCCTCCAATGCCCAGGCCGCCTCGCTGGCGGAACCAGCCGTGGCTTGGCCATTTGCCGCCGTCAGGAGCTCGTGGATCCGGGCGTACTCGTCATGCGCGGCTTGCAACTCGCCAAGGTCCATGTCGATGCGAGCCCGCTCGCGGAGGGCAAACGCCTGGATCTCGAGATCGCCTGCCTGCTGGCCCCGGGCATACCCGACGTCCAGGTAGTCGCGGGCACGGTCCGGATCTCCCAGGCTCCCCAGCAGGAAGCCGAGCTCGCACAGCGTCACCGCTTGCCCGTATTCGTCGTCCGTGCGCCAATGCAGCGCCAGCGCCCGCCGGTAATCTTCCACGGCCTGCGCGATCTCGCCGCGACTCTCGCTGTAGTACCCCACGAGATACAGCAGGCCCGCTTCGCCGCCTTCATCGCCCAGCTGCCGCCGGATCGCGAGCGCGGCGCGCAGGGATTCGAGCTTGCGGGAGTCCGGGAGCAGGTCGGCCAGGCCCTGCAGGGCCTCGGCTTCCGCCAGCCGGTCGCCGATCTCGCGGGCGAGGGCGAGCGCGCGCTCGAAGAGCCGCGCGGCGTCCTCATGGCGCGCCGGGTTGGCCGGGCCGCCAGCCTGCTGCCGCGCCGCGGTCCGCGCCAGATCGAGCTGCACGGCAAGAGCCAGCTCGCGCTCCCCGACCCGGATGGCGCCGGCCAGTGCCGGCTCGAGCAGCGCTCGGGCACCGGCCGCCGCGTCGGGCCGCGGCCCGTTCAGCTCCTGGCGGGCGGCGAGCACGGCCCGCTCGGCGCGCGACAGCTCCTCGTCGCAAGGCCCGGCCGGCCGCCGCTCCTCCAGTGCGAGGGCCTGGCCGCCGGAAGGCGCCCGCGGATTGCGGGGCTCGACCGTCCACCGATGCTCGCCGGCGGCGGCGGTGACCCATGACAGCCGGATGGGCTCGAACCCCGCACCGGCCACCTGCAGGTCCTCGGCTGTCCGCCCGTCCGGGTCGAGATGGCGCACCACCAGGTCCGGCGTGCTGGAGAGGATCGCCAACCGCACGTAGGTGGCCGCCGGGAGGGTGAGGCGCAGCTCGGCAGGTCCGGCAGGCGGGGCGGCCGGTAACGCCGCCGGGGGGGTGGTCGCCTGAAGCCCTGGGGGAGGAACGGACCGCGGCGGCGGCAGGTGGGCGCAGGCCAGCCCGCCGGCCGCCAGGCACAGGACCGGCAGCGCCAGGACGGATTGCCTCCCGCCGGGAAAGGACAGGCGAAGAATGATCTGCGCTACCAAGAGCGGGGGCTCTCCCCAGCGATCCTATCGCACACTGTCTATATTGGCCTGCGAGGGGCCGTGGGTTGTGCCAGGATTGGACGGGGGGGCGATGCCGAACAGCGACCAGGAAGTGGTCTCGCGTTATCTGCAAGGAGACGCCGAGGCGGTGGACACGGTGGATTCCTGGATCTCGCGCGCGGCCTGGCCCTATCAGCGGCGGCTGTCGAGCCGCTGGGAGGACGTGCTGCAGGACGTGCGGCTGGAGGTGACCCGGTTGCTCGGCCAGGGCAAGTTCCGGGGCGAGTCCTCGCTGCGCACCTACCTCTGGCAGGTGGTGAGCCACACCTGTCTCGACCAGCTGCGGGCGCAAGGCCGCTGGCAGTGGACGGAGCTGGAAGCGCTCGACGAAGGCGGCGGCACTTCGGCGCCGCCCGCGACCGGGGGTCACGAGGACAGGGACCTGGTGCAGCGGGTGCTCGGGCGGGCCTCCGGCGACTGCCGCGAGATGTGGCGATTGATCGCCATGGGCCACTCCTACCGCGAGATGAGCCAGCGCCTGGGGGTGGCCGAGGGAACCCTGCGGGTGCGCGTGCTGCGCTGCCGCGAGAAGGCGGTGGCCCTGCGCCGCGAGCTGCTTGGCGGCGGCCCTCCGCGGCGGCGTAACGCGGCCGTCGCTGCATCGCCCAATATCAGTGAGAGGGCGAATGATGATGGACTGTGACCTGGCGATCGAGCTTCTCCCCTGGCTGCTCAACGGTACCCTGGAGACCGGCGAGCGCCAGGAGGTGCTCGCGCACCTCCGCTCCTGCGCCGGCTGCCGCGCGGCGCTGGCGGACACCCGGACGGCCTGGGAGATCTTCGACTGGCACCCGGAGACCGCGGCGCTCGTGGCCCATGCCTCTGGCGGCGCGGAAGGCGCGGACGGCGCGGGCGGCGCCGGAGGGGTGGGCGGCGCGGGGGACGCGCGCGGCGCGCGCGGCGCCGAAGATGCCCAGGACATCGAGGAGCACCTCGCAACCTGCCCGAAGTGCGCCGCGGAGCTCGAGCTGGTGCGCACCAGCCGGCTGCTTGCCGACCCCGCCAGCCCGGTGGACGACGCGCGGTTCGCGATCCTGCCCCGGCCGCGGGAGGCGACCGGGAGCGGCGAGGCCGTGAACCCCGTCAACCCCGGCAACCCCATCAACCCGACATCGCCGACGCCGTTGACACCGCGCCGATCGCCCCTGGCGGCCAGGCGCGACGACGCGGCGGCCAGGCGGGCGTGGCGGCGGTCTGCCCTGGCGGCGAGCCTGGTCGGGGCGCTCGCCGCGACCGGATGGCTGCAGAGCGCGCACCGGACCCACGACCTCGAGCAGCGCCTGGCAGCCACCACCCGATCGTCCCGATCGCCGGCACCCCCCGCGAGTGCGGTGGCGGCGCCGCCGCCGCCCGCGCGCGGCGAGGCTTCCGACCTGAAGCGGCGGACCGGCGAGGCCGAGGCCCGGCTTGCCGCGCTCGCCCAGCAGAACCGGCAGCTGCAGCGTCAGGTCGCCGATCTGGACCGCACCGCTGCCGCCCTCAGCCAGCGCTCCGCTGCGCTTGCCGCTCCGCAGCCGGCCGCGGCGCCCCGCATCGAGAGCGACGTCATGGTGAGCGACCTGGCGCCGCTGGAGCAGACGGAGCGCGGCGCCGGAGCGCCGGCCGCCGCGGCCGTCCCGCTCTCCTCGGGGGCGGCAACGCTGCTGCTCCACACCCGCCATCGCGGCAGCTACCAAAGCTACGAGCTCGAAGTCCGGGACGCCCAGGGGCGGCTGGTCGGCGCGCCCGCCCGCGTGCTGCGCCTGCCGGGGAGCCAGGACTCCTTGGAGGAGTTCGACATCACGCTGCGGCGCGGCGCCCTGGCTCCCGGCACCTACACCCTGCATCTCTACGGCCGCCCGGAGCGACCTGGCGCGGTGGGGAGCGCCGACGCAGCCGAGAACCAGCGCGAGCCGCTCGAAACCTACTCCATCCGCGTCTCCTGAGCATCCTCCCAGGCACGGATCGCGGCGAGCGCCTGCGGCGCGGTGGTGACGCGCCGGAGCTCGGCGCGCAGGTCGGTCTGGCGGAACATCCGCGCCGCGGTGGCCAGCAGCTGCAGGCAGCCTTCCGGGCGGCGGTCCGGGCACAGGAACAGGAAGACCTGCTCGATGCTCCCGGCGCCGGCGTCGCTCAAGCCGGAGCGCAGCAGCCCCAGGGACACCCGCGGCGCCGGCAGATCGGGGATGCGCACGTGCGGCAGGGCGAGGCCCTCGGAGAGAAACGTCGAGGCCTCCTGTTCGCGCCGCTCCAGCAGGCGCAGGATGTCTTCGCTGGCCATGCGCTCCTGCCGGCCTCCCAGCAGGTCGACCAGCAGCCGCAACAGCTCCCGCTTGGCGATCGGTGAGTCGAAGAACGCGATGGCTCCGGGCGCCAGCAGGTCCGAGATCCGGACCCGTCCGGACGCGCTGGAACCGAGCACCGACCAGCCGCCGACGATGCCCGGCCG
>DATKFK010000887.1:0-2348 GCA_035544375.1 Thermoanaerobaculia bacterium | reverse complement strand
CGGCAGCCGCACCCCCCGCGGCAGCCCCGCCGCCGGCCGCTGCCCCGCCTGCGACGCCGGCGCGGGCGGCACCGCCGGCGGCGCCACCAACACCGCCGCCGGGAACGCCGCCACCGGCAACACCGCCGCCGGGAACGCCGCCGCCTGCAACACCGCCGCCGGCAAGAGCAGCTGCCGGCGCCTGACTGGAACGGATCGCTGACCGCAGCGTGGCGATGGCGCGCGCGAGACGACCGCCGCGCGTGCGCCGCGCCGCTTTGCGGCTATTCGCGCTCGACGACCATCGCGAAGCCGACCCCGCCGGCGGCGCAGACGGTGAGGAGGCCGAGGTTCTGCCCCCGCCGCCGCAGCTCGTAGAGCAGCTGCATGACGACGCGAGCGCCGGTGGCGCCAAACGGGTGGCCGATGGCGATCGAGCCGCCGGTGACGTTGAGGCGCTCGAGGTCCACCTCGCCGATCGGCGCGCCGCGGCCCAGCTCTTCGCGCGCGAACCTGGGTGACGCGAACGCCTTCAGGTTGGACATGATCTGCGCCGCGAACGCCTCGTGCATCTCGACGAGGTCGATGTCGGCGAGCTTGACGCCGGCGGCATCGAGCGCCGCCGGCGCGGCATAGGCGGGCCCCTGCAGCAGCTGCTCGCGCGGATCGACGGCCGCGTAGGCGTAGGCGCGCAGGTAGCCCAGCGGCTGGTAGCCGAGCGCCCTGGCCCGCTCCTCGCTCATCATCAGCACCGCCGAGCCGCCGTCGGTCAGCGGGCTCGAGTTGCCGGCGGTCAGCGAGCCGTACCGCCGGTCGAACACCGGCTTGAGCTTGGCGAGCGCGTCGAGAGAGCTGTCGGCCCGGATACCGTTGTCCTGGGCCACCGCCTGGTCGTAGCGCGGCGGCGGAAAGACCGGCGCGATCTGGGCCGCGAGCCGCCCGTCGGCGGTGGCGGCGGCGGCGCGCTGGTGCGACAGCAGCGCGATCTCGTCCTGCGAGCGGCGCGAGACGTCGTTTTCCTTGGCCATCTTCTCGGCCGACTCGCCCATGCTCTGGCCGGTGGTGTACTCGGCGATCGCCGGCGCCACCGGCGCCAGGTCCTTGGGCCGCAGCTTGGAGAGGATCGCCAGCCGCTGGCTCATGGTGCGGGCCTTGCTGAGCTCGAGGAAGGCGTGTGAGGCGCGGCGCGAGAACTGGATGGGGACGTTGGTCAGCGACTCGGCGCCGCCGGCGAGCGCCACCTCGCACTCGCCCGCCAGCATGGCCTCGGCGACGAAGGTGATGGCGCGCGTCGAGGAGGCGCACGCGAGGTTCACCGTCACTCCCGGCACGCCCATCGGCAGCGAGGTGCGGAACACCACCTCGCGCCCCAGGTTGGGGGCATGCAGCGCCGGCACCACGACGCCGAACACCGACAGCTCGATGGCCGCCGGATCGACCGCCGTGCGCTCGATCAGCTCGGCGGCGGCGGCGCCGGCCAGGTCCACCACGTCCATGTCCTTGAAGACCGTGCCGGCCTTGCTGAACGGCGTCCTGCAGCCCTCGACGACCGCCACGCGGCCGTGCTTGCCCTTCAGGTCCTCGCGCCGGGTGACGCTGAGCGGAGCGGTGCCGGCCCGCCCGTTGCCGGTCGCGCCGCCGCCGGCCCGGGCCGCGTTGGCGGGGCCCTGGCCACGGCTGCCGCCGCGCGATCCATCGGCATGGGTCCAGACGGTGTCGGCCCGCTGCCTTATTTCCTCGAGCGCCGAGGCGCGGTTTTCGGGACGCAGCGGTATCGGCGGCATGGGAGGCATGGGCGCGCCCGGCTCGGCAGGTGCGGCCGGCGGCAAGGGCGGAACCTCGGGGCTGGGCGCTGCGGCCTGGGCGTCGTCGGCGGCCATGGGATTCTCCTCTCCCCCTGATCCTGATTCTTATACCACGCCCGACCGCACCGGGCGGACCGCCGCCGGCCTCAACCCTGATCGGCGTCGCCGGGCCCCGGCAGTGCCAGCAGCCGGGCGCCGCGCGCCTGCCAGAAAGCCACCTCGGCGGGCGCCGGCGGTGGGAGCTGGAACAGCGTGCGCAGGCGCCCGAGCGGCGGCGCCGGCAGCCGGCGCCAGCCGCGCCAGCGGTGGGGCCGGCGCGCCGCCTCCACGTGCAACCTCAGCGCCGCCACCTCCGCGGCGCTGCCATGAAACACCGTCGGCCGCGCCCACCGCACCGTTCCCAGGCGCCGCGCCGGGTCGTCCTCGAGCACCAGCGCCGCCCCCGCGAACACCGCCCAGGCCGCCAGCACCCTACCCGGCCACTCCCGGAGCGGCCAGCCGGCGACCAGGATCTCGCGTTCTGCCGCCGCGATCGCGCCTTCGACCCGGCCCGCCGCGATCGCG
>DATKFK010000886.1:0-3407 GCA_035544375.1 Thermoanaerobaculia bacterium | reverse complement strand
GTCGAGGTAGGACGGCAGCTCGGACATCGCTCCCCAGAGCTTCCCGGAGAGGGGGCCGTACAGGTCCTGGCGGATGCGCTGGGCGAGCTGGTCCATGAGGCGCCGGTACTCGGCGGAAAGCTCGGCCGCGTGTGGGTCATCGCCGGCCAGGGCGATCGGGACCGGCAGCTCGCGGCAGGGTGGGAGCTCGTCGAGCAGGTCGGCCTTGTGCATGATGAGGCCGACAGGTAGGAGATGCTCGAGGATGAAGGTCGGGAGGATGCCGGGAGCCTCGCCGAGCTGGCGGACCTCGGGCGACTCGCGGAGCTGCTCGCGATCGCTGCGGGTGCCATAGCCGACGACCACGGCCGCGAGGTCGGCGGTCGCGGGCACGTAGACCTTGCGGAAGCCGAAGCGGCCGATGAAGGCCTGCTTGTCGCCGCGGTCGAACTGCCGGCGGAAGCGGCGGCTCAGGGCCCAGAAGTTGGCGAAGAGCGAGCTGGCGTAGCCGCCCATGATGGAGCCGGACAATGCGATCGTGGGCACGCGCGGCAGCTGGACCAGGCGGTGTGCTGCCTTCTGCTGCGCGGAGCCGCCGTGCGAGAACTCGTGGACCTCATCCAAGACGAGGAGGCCGAAGCGGCTCCGGCAGCGCCGCATGATGTAGCGCGCCAGGGGATAGCGGCGCGGCTCGGGCACGGCCTGGTGGAGGGGCTCGCCGCAGGGTTCGGACTCGCACCAGCGACCGGCCTGCGCGAGGCGCGCGAGGCAGGCGACGGCGTCGGGGTCGTCGCCGTAGGCGGGCCGCTCGAGCATGACCCTGGCGGCGAGAGCGGCCAGCTGACGGGCGAGTGCGCCGCGGCGGTAGACCTCCTCCGGCCATGCCTCGAGGCGCTGGGCGCGGGCGCGGTCGACCGCTTGCCGGTGGCGTGCCGCGGCGGCGGCCAGATGATCGTGGATCTCCTGCTGAGCGCCGGCGGCGAGGGCGAGGCGGTGGAGGGCCGGCTCGAGGCCGTCGGTCGGGCGGCCGTCGTCGCGGCAGGCGGCCTCGACGATGGCGGCGAGCTCGAAGAGCAGCGGGCGCAGGACCTCCGGATGCGGCGGGTGGAGGGGTGGGAGCGCTGCGTCGTCCGGGGCTGTGGCCTCCGCGGTCGCGGCGGTGGGCTCGGGCAAGGCAAGGCGGAGGATGCGGTGCTCGCGAACGAGGTGGCGGACGTAGGGCTCGTGCGGGCAGCTGGGGACGAGGAGGGCGGCGAGCCGCTCGGCGAGCCGGGCGACGCGGTCGAGGGGCAGGCGGCGGACGTGGCCGCAGCGGGCTCGGGAGGTCGCGAGCGCTGCGCTCGGGAGGTCGACCTCGGCGCCGCAGCGCGGGCAACGGGGGGCGCGGATGCCCTGAACGCCGTGGCCGAGCTTGGCGGTCTCGCGGCTCAGGAGGTAGATCTCGGCGTCGCGGTCGAGGTCGGCGAGGCGCTCGAGGACGACCACGCGATGCTGCGGCAGGACGGCGGCGGCCTGGTCGGTCCAGCTGCGCAGGAGATGGGGCGGGCAGACGACGAGGAGGCGGCGGATGGGGCGGAGGCGGCGGGTGTCGAAGCCGAGGCGGCGGAGCTCGGCGGTGGTGGCGGCAAAGTGGCGGGGCGCGAGGGCGCCGGCGATCGAGAGCGCCACGGTCGACTTGCCGGTGCCGACCTCGGCGGCGGCGACCGGGTTCTCGCCGAGGGCGAGGAGCTTGAGGCCGGCGGCGATGAGCTGGCGCTGGCGGTCGAGAGGCTGGCGAGCGAGCGGCGGCAGGGCCATGGCGTGCGCCGGGTCGCTGGGGTCGTGGATGGCGGGGAACTGCTGGCGCATGAGGCGGGCGAGGCTCGGGCCGTAGCGGGCGACGAGGTCGGCGGTGTTGAAGGCGGCGAGCTCGGTGGCGCCGGAGGGCACAGAGCCGGGCTCGAGCTCGTGGAAGGCGAGAGTGTCGAGGCGCAAGACGTGGAGGGTGAGGCGCGGCCGCTGCACGAGGATGCGGCCGACGGGCTCGCCGTGCTGGTTGCGGCGCTCGTCGGCGGTGACGAAGTCGCGGCTGAGCGAGCCCTTGACGAGCAGCGGCGGCAGGTCCGGGCGGTCGGCGGTGATGCGTTTGCCGTTGAGCATGCCGGCGGAAAGGGCGAGGGCGATGTGTGCCGGCCGGGGCGGGAGGGCCACCGGGCAGGGCGCGCCGATGAGGTCGCGGACGGTGCGGTGGGTGGCGACCAGGGTCGAGGCGGTCCAGGGGCGGAAGGAGGCGAGGAGGCGGCCGAGGTCGAGGCTGGTCGGCGCGAGCTCGAGCCGGGGGTGCTCGAGGGTGACCGTGTAGAGAGGGGCGAGGTGGGGCGTGAGCTCGGGCAGGTCGGCGGGATCGGCGGCCCAGCGCTCGACGCGGTGGCGGATGGGATCGTTGGCGGGCGCGGCGACGGCACGGCGGCGGCCGAGGACGACGCACTGCCGGAAGGCGTCGAAGAGGGCGCCGGGGAAGCGCCAGGCGCGGAGGCTCTCGAAGTGGCGCGCGAGGTGGTCGGCGCTGGCGGCCAGGGCGTAGTGGGGAACGATGAACACGAGCAGCCCGGCGCCGGGGGCGAGGCAGGCGGTCCAGCGCTCGAGGAAGCGCTGCTCGAGGCGGCCGTGGAGCGGGTCGACGTCGTAGGGCGGGTTGAGGAAGAGCAGGGACGCGCCGTGGCCGGGCTCGGCGGCGCCGGCGATCGTGAAATGGAAGGCGTCGCTGTGGAAGTGGTGCAGGGGACTGAGCCGGGACGCGAGGCGTTGGTAGCGGCCGGCCTCGAGCTCGATGCCGTAGACCTCGGGGGCGACGGCGCGGCCGGCGTCGGGGTCGTCGCGGTCGTCGCGGTCGGCGGGGAACCAGAGGTCGGAGAGGGCGATGATCGCCTCGCCGTCGCCGGCGCAGGGGTCGACGAGGATGTGGCAGTCGCGGTAGCCCGCGAGGGGCCGGAGCTCAACCAAAGAGGCCAAGCTGGGCAGCAGCTCGGGCGGGGTCGGGAAGTAGCCGGCGAGGGCTTGCGCTGCGGGACGTGCCATGGGGGACGGCCTCCTCTCGGGGAAGGTGTTTGGCGGTCTGCTCGGCGAGGAACGCGGCGAAGACGGGGTGGGTGGTCTCGACGAGGAGCGGACGCTCGAAGCCGAGCGCGGCGTAGCCCTCGGCGTAGAGGCGATCGATCTGGCGGGGGGCGGTGCCGGGGCCGTGGCACCAGTCGGCGGCGAGCGCCGCGCGGTAGAGATGGAGATGGAAGCGGGGATCGTTCGCGATCGGCAGCGGGGTGCGCTGGTCGAGGTAGGAGACGAAGTAGGCGGCGCGGGCCACCTCGCGGGGATCCTCGGCGGCGCGGAGAAGGCCGGAGGCGGCGAGGGTGGCCGCCTCGCGATCGACCCACCAGGTGGGGGGCATGCAG
>DATKFK010000885.1:0-2981 GCA_035544375.1 Thermoanaerobaculia bacterium | reverse complement strand
CCCTTCACGGTCCCGCCCGGGCTGCAGTACTGCGTCGATCACGTCGAGGTGGAGGCATCCCAGGCCACCGGCTCGCTGAGCCTGAAGCTCGAGGCGATGATCGGGACCCGCCCCGGCTCCTGGTTCTTCCAGGCCACCGGCGCCAACATCACGGAGTATCCCCGGCTGGTGTCGATCGCGGGCTCGACGGTCCTGGCGCCCGGCACCACCTATTACCTACAGCTGGCGGTCGAGGAGCCGTCGCTGGCTTCCGGCTCCGTCGTCTGGTACGCGAACAACGCGGGGATCCAGGATACCTACTACGTCAACTCGCAGGACGGCACGGGCTTTTCAGCGTCCTTCGGCCAGCTGCCGGTGTTCCGCGTCCTCGGCGCACCTTGCCCGGCTCCGGCGGTGTCGCCCTCCTACTCCGCCTTCGCGACGCTGGTCGAGAGCCCGGCCGCGACCGCGGAGGTTCGGATGGAGGTGAGCTGCCCGGGGGCGGCGCAGCCGCTGTTCGTCTGCCCGGTGGCGGTCCAGGCCTCGTCCGGCGCCGGCTCCGCCTCGCTGTGCCAGCTGCTTGCCGACGGCATCAACCGGCATGCCTACACGTGCTGGTTTCCGGCAGGCACGGCCGATCCCGCGGAGCCCAACGCCTTCCACGCCGACTGCAACGGCGACAGCCTGCGCATCACCAACGCCGAGACCGGGCTATGCGGCGGCGCCTTCGTCGCCGCCGACGTCGTCGAGGACCTCGCGCCTGCCGGCGCCGGGCGGGCAGCGAGATTCGGCTCCTACGAGGCCGATTCGATCGGCGGCACGCTGCAGCTCGAGTTTGGCGGCGCGGTGAGCGGCGCCGCCGCCAACCCGGCCTTCTCCGACAGCGTCACCATCGTGCACCGGGGACTGTCCTCGGGGCAGATCTTCACCGCCGAGGTCCCCCTCGCCGCCGGGACGGACCCTGGCCAGATCGGCGCCCTGCTGGGGCAGGCCTTGCTGCAAGACCGGAGCGTCGCCACGACCGCCAAGGGCATCCGCTTCCAGCCCATGGAGCCTTACGACCTCACGGTCAGCGTCAACGACACCTCGCTCCACTGGGCGCTCTCCCGGTACCCGGACCTCCTGGAGCAATCCGCGAATCACCCCCCGACCCTGCTGCCGAGCTGCTCCTCGACCTCCACCCAGCTGTGCCTGCACCACAACCGGTTCCAGGTGCAGGTTGCCTGGCAGACGCCGCAGGGCACGACCGGGGTCGGAACCGCCTTCCAGGCGACCGACGACTCGGGAACCTTCACCTTCTTCAACGGCAACAACCTCGAGCTGGTGGCCAAGGTCGTGGATGCCTGCGGCCTGTCGCAGAAGCTCTGGTTCTTCGTCTCGGGCCTGACCAACGTCGGCGTGGACCTCACGGTCACCGACACCGTCACCGGACAGACCAGGACCTACCACAACCCGGTGGGAGCGCCCTTCCAGCCGATCCTGGACACGTCGGCCTTCGCCGGCTGCTCCTGAGCCGCGCCTGACCGGCGCCGCCTGACGGACCCGCGCCTCGGCCGGGGCGTCGGCCGGGCGCGGCGGCCGGACGGCGTGGGGGCGTGGGGACGCAGCGGCGTGGCGGCGTCGGGGCGCGGCGCATGAGGGTTGACTCCGCGCCGGCCAGAACCTACTATACGCCGTATAGTGGAGCCGAGGATGGACCCCGCCGACCAGCAGCCAGACCAACCCCAGCCGGCGGCCCGCCGTGGCCGTGCCGACCACAAGGAGTCGGTGCGGCGGGTCATCCTCGACGCCGCCCGCGAGCTCTTCGTTTGCGAAGGCTACGGCAACGTGTCGCTGCGCAAGATCGCGCAGCGCATCGGCTACACGCCGATGGCCATCTACGTGCATTTCCGCGACAAGTCCGAGATCCTGGACTGCATCTGCGAGGAGAGCTTTTCCTGCTTCCGGGCCAATACCGAGCGGCTCGACCAGCTCGGGCTGCCGCCGCGCGAACGCCTGGCCGCCGGCCTGCGCTTCTACATCGACTTCGGGCTCGAGCATCCCCACCACTACCAGCTCACCTTCATGACCCCGCCCTGCGGCGGCCAGAGCCTGGGCCGCCGCAAGGAGATCGGCCAGGACTGCTACCAGCGGATGCGCCGCCGCGTGGCGCTCTGCATGGCGGGCCCCCTGGCCCTCCCGGCTCCGCAGATTCCTCCAGATTCCCGGCTTACCCCCGTATCCCAGGAGCCGCCGGTGCCCCAGGAGCCCCCGGAGATCACCGCGCTCGCCGAGAGCCCCGAGGTCGAGCTGGCAAGCCAGGCGATCTGGACGGCCATGCACGGCCTGGTGTCGCTGCTCATCGCCCGCCCCGAGTTTCCGTGGCTCGAGCGCGAGCGGCTGATCGAGACGGTGATCGACAACGCGCTGCGGACGCTGCGGCCCGCGGCGAGCAAGGGCGCGGCCGGCGCCTGAGCGGCGGACCACCTCAGAGACTGTTCTGATGGCCTCCGATTCCATAGCCACCGGCGGGCGCCCCGCGGCGGGCGCGGACGAGATGACGATCAGCCCCTGGCTGATCTCCATGGTCGTGGTGCTCGCCACCTTCATGGAGGTGCTCGACACCAGCATCGCCAACGTCTCGCTGCCCCACATCGCCGGCAGCCTGTCGGCGAGCACCGACGAGAGCACCTGGGTGCTGACCTCGTACCTGGTCGCCAATGCCATCGTCCTGCCGCTGTCGGGCTGGTTCTCCAACCTGTTCGGCCGCAAGCGCTTCTACATGACCTGCGTGGTGCTGTTCACCGCCAGCTCGTTCCTCTGCGGCCTGGCGCCGACCCTGCCTCTCCTGATCTTCTTCCGCGTGCTGCAGGGGCTGGGGGGCGGCGGCCTGCAGCCGAGCGCCCAGGCGATCCTGGCGGACGCCTTCCCGCCGGAGAAACGCGGCATGGGCTTCTCGGTGTACGCGATGGCGGTCGTCTTCGCGCCCGCCATCGGTCCCACCCTGGGCGGCTGGATCACCG
>DATKFK010000884.1:0-2834 GCA_035544375.1 Thermoanaerobaculia bacterium | reverse complement strand
CGCGCCGCGGCCGCACGTCCCCAAGGATCTCCTGCCACAGCCCGGCGACCAGCTCTTCGACCGCGGTCCGCGGCGGGTCGGGCTCTCCCCGGCCAGGCTCCGCCGGCGGCTGCAGGCGGGCCAGGGCGCGGCGGTCGAGCTTGCCGTTGGCGGTCAACGGCAGGCGCGGCAGGGTGACGAAGACGGAGGGGACCATGAAGGCCGGCAGCCGGTCCGCGAGGAAGGCCCGCAATCGCCCGGCGCCCGCGCCGGCAGGCCCGGCGAGATCGGAGCCGGGACGTGGCACCAGGTAGGCCGCCAGCCGCGTGCCGCCGCCGGCCGGAGCCTCGACGTCGAGGACCGCGACCTCCTGGACGTCGGGGTGGCGGGCGCACGCCGCCTCGACCTCGCCGAGCTCCAGGCGCAGGCCGCGGATCTTGACCTGCCGGTCGATGCGTCCCAGGAACTCGAGGACGCCGCCGGCGCGGTAACGGGCCAGGTCGCCGGTGCGGTAGAGGCGCGCGCCCGCGTCGTCGAGACGGTCGGCGCGGCCGGCCAGCGGGTCGGGGACGAAGGCCGCGGCCGTCAGGTCCGGCCGGCCAAGATAGCCGCGGGCCAGGCAAACGCCGGCGATGCACAGCTCGCCGGGCGCTCCCGGCGGCACCTCGCACAGGGCGGGATCGAGCAGGTAGAAGCGGGTGCCCGCGATCGGCCGCCCCAGCGGCACGATCGCGGCGAACGACGGGGGCGCGGCAAGCGACGCCGCGGCCTCGGGCTTTTCACATCGCCACTCGGCGACGGAGATCGTGGCTTCGGTGGGTCCGTACCGTGACGCGAGGAGGGGTGCGGGATCCGCCATGACCGCGTGGTAACGCCGAGCGAGGTCGGCCGGCACCTTGTCGGCGCCGGTGACCACGCGCCGCAGGGAGCGGCAGCGGCACAGGTCGGTGTCCGCGAGCAGCGCCGGGAACAGCGCGGGAGGAAAGGCGGCGTTGGTGACCTGCTGGTCGACGATCAGGCGCGCCAGGTAGGCGGCGTCCTGCTGGCCTGCCGGGTCGATCAGCACCACGGCCGCTCCCAGCCACAGGGGAGCGAAGATTTCGATCACCGAGACGTCGAAGCCGAGGCGCGTGCGCTGCAGCATGCGCGCATCCGGCGCCAGGTCCGTCGCGACCTGGAAGCGCAGGCGGTTGACCACGGCGCGGTGGGAGACGACCACGCCCTTGGGCGCTCCCGTGGAACCGGAGGTATAGAGGACGTAGGCGGCGTTGTCGGGGTCCGGGGCGAGGGCCGGCACGGCGCGGGCCGGCGCGGCGCGGGCCGGCGCGGCGCGGGCCGGCACGGTGCGGGCCGCCGGCGGCAGGTCCGCGGCCGCGCCGTCTGCGTGCGGATCGTCCAGCAGCAGGGGCCGGACCGTGCCCGGCAGCCGCTCGGCCACCGCCGCGCCGGCGAGCACCAGCCGCGCTCCCGAGCCGGCGATGACTCCGCCCAGGCGCTCCTGCGGGTGCGCGGGATCGAGCGGCAGGTAGGCGCCGCCGGCCTTCAAGATGGCAAGCAGGCCGATCACCAGCTCGCACGAGGGCTCGGCGCAGATGCCGGCAATGCCGTCCGGGCCCAGCCCGAGCGAACGCAGGGTGTGCGCCAGCCGGTTGGCGCGCGCCTCGAGCTCGCCGTACGAGATGCCCGCCTCGCCCAGGACCAGGGCGATGGCCTCCGGATGCAGCGCCGCCTGGCGCTCGAAGGGCGCGTGGACCAGGCCGTCGCCGCCTGCCTCCCAGGTGGCGGCGTTCCACTCGATCAGCGCCTGGTGGCGCTCGGACGGGGCGAGCAGCGGCAGCTCGGCCAGCCGGCGGTCGCCACCGCCTGCCGCGGCGATGCCGTGGAGCAGGTTGCACAGCTGCCCTGACAGCCGCGCGGCGGTCGCCGGGTCGAAGAGGTCGCTGCCATGGGTCCAGATGCCGGTCAGGCCGCCGGCCGCCGACCTGGAGACGGCGAGCGACAGGTCGAACTTGGCGGTGCCGCTGTCGCCTTCCAGGATGGCGACCGCGAGCCCGGGCAGCACCGGAGCCGGCAATGCCGGCTGGAGAGCGAAGAGCACCTGGAAGAACGGCGTCGCCGCCGGTCCCAAGGCGCCTGTGCTTCCCGCGGGTCCATGCGGCGCCAGCTCGGCAGCCAGCTTGTCGAACGGCACGTCGCGATGCGCAAAGGCGCCCAGGGCCAGCTGCCGGGTGCGCGCCAGCAGCTCGCCGAAGGTGGGATCGCCCGCCAGGTCGAGGCGCAGCACCAGGGTATTGACGAACAGACCCACCAGGTCCTGTGTCTCCAGGCGGTCGCGATTGGCGACCGGGGTGCCGATGGTGACGTCGCTCTGGCCGCTGTAGCGCAGGAGGAGCGTGTCGAACGCCGCCAGCAGGACCATGAAGAGCGTGACGCCGCGGCGCCGCGCCAGCGCCGCGAGCTCGGCGGCGAGGGCGTCGGGCAAGGCCATGGGACGCCGCTCGCCGCGCCGGCTCGGCACCGCGGGGCGAGGCCGGTCGAGCGGCAGATCGAGCACCGGCGGCTCGCCGCGCGGCCCCGCGAGCTGCTCGCGCCACCATGCGACCTCGGCCGCCAGCACCTCGCCCGCGAGCCACTCGCGCTGCCAGCGGGCGAAGTCGGAATACTGGATGGGCAGGGTGGGCAGCACGGGCAGGGCGCCCGCGGCGGCCGCTCCCGGCCCGCCGCTCACGCCCGTGGCCGCGGCATGAGCGCGATAGAAAGCCGCCAGCTCGCGCGCCAGGACGTCGAGCGACCAGGCGTCGCCGGCGATGTGGTGCAGGGTCAGCAGCAGCAGGTGCTCGCCGCCGGCCCTGCCG
>DATKFK010000883.1:0-2424 GCA_035544375.1 Thermoanaerobaculia bacterium | reverse complement strand
GCCAAGGCGGCGGCGGCGGCCAAGGCGGAGGCCAGGGAGGCGGCGGCGGCCAAGGCGGAGGCGGCAGCCAGGGCGGCGGCGGCAACCAAGGCGGCCAGGGGAGCGGCGGTGGCGGCAACCAAGGTGGCCACGGCGGCCAAGGTGGTGGCGGCAACCAAGGTGGTGGCGGTGGCCAGAACGGCGGCAACCAAACCAGCACCCCGAGCACGACCCCGTCGCCGCAGTCGCCACCGACATCTACGCAGGCTCAGCCACCACCGGCGCCTCCGCCGCCGCCGCAGTCACCGCCGGCAGCCTCGGCGCAGCCCCCGGTTCCACCGTCGGCGTCTTCGAGCCCTCAGCCGGCTCCGCCGCAGCCGGTACCCAGCCCCGGGCCGATCCCGCCGCAGGCGCCACCCGCCCAGTCACCGGGATCTCGCGGACCCGGGACCAGCCCAGGCAGACCGCACGCAGGCGGGAACGGTGGACGCAGCAATCGCGTTCCGTACGCGACCCGGCCCGGATCGAGCGCGCGTACAGCAACGCGGCATGCTCGCGCAACCGGATCGCAGAAAAGCGCGGCGGGCACTCGAGGAAAGCCGAGCGTGCACCCGCGTCATCGCAGCGGAGCAGAGAGCCCCGTGCATCCCCATCCCGTACGCACCCCACCGCGAACCGCCAAGTCCGGCTCCATCAGCCACTTCTTCCTGACCGCGAGCCCGCGAAAGCTGACACTGCTGGTGGCGCTGCCCGCGGTGCTGTTGGTGCTCCCGTTATTTCTCATCATGTTGTTCGGGCGCCGCCGTTACTACTGATCGGCCGCGTCGGGCGTTCGACCTGCTCAGCCGCCCGCCGCGGCTTCCGCGGCCGCCCGGATGGCCGCGCCGACGCGCACTGGGCCCGGACCTCGGCCGAGCATGATGCTGTAGTGGTTCGTACCCTCCACCAGCTCCACGTGGGCTGCCGGGTTCCGAGCCACGAAATCATCCATCGCTCGCCGTGGGATCAACGGGTTGTCGTCGTCGAGCGTGCCCCGCGCCGCGCACAGCACGTGCGCGTCCGATTGGGTGTGCTCGAGCGCGTCAAGATTGCGTGGGTCTCGCAACATCTCGTCACTGTCGGCTTCCATCGCATCCACGTTGACGTGGTACCTGCGAGCCCCGGGGCTTCCGCCCAGGTCGTGGAGAACGTAGGCCTCGACGTCGTCATTCCACGCCTCGAGGAAAGCAGGATGCATCCTCCAGAAGTCCAGATACGCCGCGTCAGAGGAAAACGTGAGCGCGTGTCTCGCGAGCGCAGGCCCGACTGTTAGGGCGTTGGCGGCCGCGGCGGTCTCCGCGCTGAGCTCGCCCACAGGTAAGCCCCCATCGACCAGCACGAGGCTCGCTACGCGCTCGGGATGCTCGGCGGCAATCCGGGCCGCCAGGTAGGCGCCCATGGAATGGCCGGCGAGTACCGCGCGCCGCACGCCAAGGTGATCCATAACCGCCAACATGTCGGCGACGTGCGCGCCGAGTCCATAGGGCGCAGGCAGGCCACTACTCTCGCCGCGCCCGCGTAGATCCGGCGCCAGGATCGCCACCTGCCCCCCGCGGGCCGTCTCACGCGCGACCGCACGCCACGCCATCAGATTGGAGGCGATCCCGTGCATCGCCAGCACAACGGCATCGGCGCGATCAGGAGCCGGACCCGTGCTCGCAACCACAAGCCTGCCTCCCGCAACCGTCACATCGCGCCAGGAACCGAGAGGGTCAGTGACCTCGCTCTTGCAGTCGGATCGATCGCCGGCCCATTTGTTCACTACACGAAGCGTTCCGCACCGCAGCGCCGCCGACGCTGGCCTGGGTGACAGCGAGCGATGGGCGTGCGGCCGGGGACCAGCCCGGGCACGGAAGGTACGCCAGAAGGCGTAGTGAAGATGCCGCCGACGGGACGACGACAGCGACGACGGATTAAGCAACGATGCCGCCATCGCCAGGAAGGCGACCTGCCCCGGCTGCGCTCCTCACCTCTCGGCCGGTGGCACACACGCCCGGGCTCAACGCACCCGGGAACAGGAGGCTCCGGAGTCGCCCCACTTCGGAGCCTCCTCACCTTTGCCTTGTGCGCAGCCTTTGCGCGGCGGTTCAGTCACCACCGCGTACTGCTAGGGGCGCAGACCAAATGCCCACCTCCGGACGACGACAAACGCGCCTGCCCCAGCCAACATTCAGTGCGTGCCGATACGACAGTGCCCTCAGTGTGGCATCCGCCAGTACGCGCAGATGTCCTACGTCACGCCGGTAGAGTGTGTGGCGTGCGGCTTCCTATTGATGCGCGCGAAGTCACCGCCCTCTCGATCGTGGTCGCCGCTCTCGAGCCGCCGCATCACAAACGGCGCGGTCAATCGAGAGGGATCCGACAGGACTAGGCGGGACTGAAGCTTGAATCGGCTGGGTGGGCCCG
>DATKFK010000882.1:0-2477 GCA_035544375.1 Thermoanaerobaculia bacterium | reverse complement strand
GAGGTTGTCTGGCCACGCGTGGTCCTGGTCGTGGGGCTTTCGGTTTGTTTCGCTCCCGCGAACGTAGCCGCGTATCTCTATACACCGCTCGCGTTGCGCGGGGCGGCCATTGGCATATTTAGTCTCTTGCGCAACGAGGGGGGCAGCGTCGGGACGTCGTTGGCCCAGACCTTCCAGGAACGGCGTGACCAATTCCACACCGTGCGTCTCGGCGAGTACCTCGATTCCTTCAACGCGGCTGCAAATTCCTTTCTCGCGCGCGGGCAGACGTTCTTCCTTCAGCAGACCGCCGACCCGGTCGCGTCGCAGCAGCTGGCTTTACAGGAGCTCGAAAACCTGCGCCAGCAGCAAGCTTCGTCGCTTGCCTATTTCGACAGCTTTTGGATGATCGCCGTGTTGACGTTTGTGGTCACGTTCCTGGTACTTTTAATGAAACGTTCTGTAGCCGAGAAAGGCGCCCACTTGGCTCAGAGCGAGTAATTACCGTCGACCCCACTGACGAGCCGCTCAGGCATCCGCCAGGGTAAAGACCGCGCAGGGTTTGGCGATGCCGCGCAGCGTGTGTTCGCCCAGCGGCACCAGCGGCCTGGCGGTCTCGGCAGCGACCGTGCCCGAGATCAGCACCGAGCGGCCGAGCGGCCGGCACAGCCCCTCCAGCCGGCTGACCAGGTTCACCGCTGGCCCGATCGCGGTGAAGTCCAGCCGGTCGGCGGCGCCGATATTGCCCCACAATATCTCGCCCAGATGCAGCGCCACGCCGAACGGCAGCGGCGGCAGCCCCTGTGCCTCCCGCGTCGCATCGAGATGGACCATGCCGGCACGGGCGGCGGCGACCGCGCGCAGCGCCGCCTCGCAGGCCTGGGTTGGCGCGCCGGTGACTGGGAAGATCGCCAGAACGCCGTCGCCGATGAACTTCAGCACCTCCCCACCGAAGGCATGCACCGCGCCGGCGAGGCGGTCGAACCAGGCGTCGAGGGCGGCGATCATCGCCGCGGGCTCGGTCGCCTCCGAGAGCGCGGTGAAGTCGCGCAGATCGGCAGAGAGCAGCACGGCACGGATTGTCTCCCCGGTGCCGCGTCGCAATGCGCCGGCCTGCACGCGGGCGGCACTGCGCCGGCCGAGATAGGCTTCGAGCAGCGCGGCCAACGCCGCTCGGGCGGCCAGGGCGGTCAACGGCGCCACAGCGAAGCGCGCGGCCTGGTGCAGCCGGCCGGCCTCGGCGGGGGCGAAGGGCCGGGTCCCAGCCCAGCCCAGCACCGGGCTGTCCGGCCCTGGACTGGCCAATCCTGGGCCGATCATGTCCTCCTGCACCGAGCCTAGCCCAGCCAGCCAATCGCGACCGGCTTGGCTGAGCGGCCCGGCGCCGAAGCCCAGCGCCTCGATCACCGCTCCAGTCTCTGCCCGCCACAGCCAAGTGCGGCGGGCGATGATTGGATGCGGCACCGCGAGTGTCAGGGCACCACCGGCCAGCGGAAGGCCGTCTGCCAGCAGTCGGCCGCCCAACTCGGCCAGGAACCGGTCTGGGCCAGGCGAGGCGCCGGCCTCGTCCACCAGCCAAGCGAGGGGCCCAGGCAGATCCATGTCGCGATCATGCCGCTACGGCCCACGGCCTGTCATCCGATTGCGATGGCGCTTCTGCCTGTCATGTTGTCGCGCAAATACGTGACGTCGGACTTAAGGAGAGGGGACATTCAGGGCGAGGCTGACGCCGTCACAACGAGTACGATGATTTCGAGAGCAGAAAGCAGTCACTCCGGGCCGGTGCGACCGTGCCGGGGATCCGGGCCCGGATCGCGCCCCGCTGCAACTTCGGCCAGCCGGCCGAGGTAATGGGCCCAGCCTTCCGCATGGCCGGCGCATTGCTCGGCATCGGGCAAGCCGCTGTGGGTCAGGCGCAGCAGTGTTCCGTCCGGCTGCTCGATCAGGTCGATCTCGACCAGGCTCGATCCTGGCGGCACCACCTCGCTGCCGTCCCAGCCGAAGCTGTAAGCCAGGCGGTGCACCGGCACCACCTCGCGAAACGAGCCGCGGGCAAAGCGAGCGCCGGTGACGTTGACGAGATAGAGCCCCCCAGGCTGCGGGTCGATCTGCGCCTCCGTTCCCATCCAGCGCAGAATCTTGTCTGGATCGGTCAGCAGGGCGAACACCGCGGCAGGCGGCGCCGGGATGTGCGTCTCACGGTGGACGACGAGGGCGTCTTGCATCGGTCTCTCCTATGGTGGTTGTAACCTGCCCCGCTTGAGGCGGAGGATCTTAATGTGTCCCGGTCATGTGTGTCGTCATGGGCCTTCTCTCCGTTCGTCGGGTGTCCTTCGTCGTTTCCGTACTCGATATGACGTTTTTGTTGGTGGGTTTAAGACAGATGAGTACCCGGCATCGAATGGCGGGAGTGACAAGTGTGGCGGGATTCAGGTGGAGTCGCTGATCACGGCCGCGACGCGTGCGCTCGCAGCGGGTGATCCCCTCGGCGCACTGAA
>DATKFK010000881.1:0-6007 GCA_035544375.1 Thermoanaerobaculia bacterium | reverse complement strand
AGCGCCGCGGGGCCGGATGCCAGGCGCCGCGACGCAGGCGATGCCCCGACATCGTCGAGGAGCGGCAACGCCGCAGACGGCCCCGCGCCGCCGCAACCCGCAGGGCGAAGCGCGGCGTGCGGGATTTTTCAGCAGCCTGTTAAGGCTTCTCCTCGCAGGTGATGCTGACCTGCGACTTGCCGTTGACCGATTGCGCCACGATCTGCACGTGCCGCTTCCGGTCGGGGCTGTCGGCGGTCAAGGTGCTCATGCTCGTCTGCCCCCCCACCGCCAGGGTCGTCGGCTGCAGCACCGTGAGGCCGTTGTTCTTGAGCTGGTCCGAGTAGAAGGCGATGACCCGGTCCACGCCGTCGGCGGTGGTGAGACTGAAGATCTGAGAGGACGCCTCCCCGGACTTGCTCGAGAGCCCGCCCGCGACCGTGGCGCCCGGATAGGCCGGCAGCCACGCCGGCAGGTCCTTGGGCGCACCGGCGCCGGCGACGAAGGTGGCCTCCTGGCCCTTCTCGTCCTTGGACTTGATGGCGATGCCCTGCTGGTTGATGTCGACGCTGGCCGTTCCCTTGCCGTCGGAGGAGAGCTTGAACCTCCCGTTCTTGACGTCGTCGAGGTTCAGCGTGACCGTCTCGTTGGTCTTCCTGTTGTGGACGGTGAGCGTCTGGGCCGCGTCGTCGGAGCTGACCAGCTCGAGATCGGGATTGGCGGCGACGATTCCCTTGGCGAGCACCATCCCGGGGTTCTTCCGCAAGGGATCGGCCACCTTGGTCTTGATGAGGTAGAAGAACACCCCCATGATGACGAAGCCGATGATCACGATGACGCCGCAGCCGATCCCGATCCAACCCAGGGGGCCGATCCCCTTTTTCGGCGGCGGTGGAGCGCCGGGCTGAGGTGGAGATTGGACAGTCATTGGGACCTCCCTTTCTACGCTTGGAGCGCGATGATCGCCGTGAACCTGTGCGCGCGGTGAACCCTGCGAAAGCCAACTGGTGCGGACACGATACCACGGCCCCGAATGCCGCGAAGGAACCCGGGGTGGGAGGCAGTGCACACTAAAGTGGCCGACCTTGGCCGGGAGGTCGTGTAAATCTGCCATGCCATGGGCGATGATCGAGTGGCCCACCCGATGGCCGCCGACGACATCCCTGGTCGGCACGGGCCCCTTTTTCCTGGTATGCTGCTGCCGCATCAGCCTGGGAGGGTCGAACGAGGGAGCTTTCTTTCGCCTGTCTCTCCAGCGGAAGGGTCCGGCACGGCTTTTGAAAAGACCTGCGGGCGGAGGTGGTGGTCAATGATCCCGGTCTTCGGACTCCTGTTCTTGCTGCTTTCTCCTGCCGCCTCTGGGGACATGAGCGCGGGGGCCCTGGCCAGATCGCCCTTCGATCAGCAGCTCGAGCGATTCACCCAGCTGGCCATCGAAGGCAAGACCGTGGAGGCCGTCGGCTTCCTGGTCCAGCCGGGATTCCTGCAGGCTGCCGACCGCGAAGGCCATACGGCGCTGTTCGCGGCGGCGGTGGCCTGCAACCCCGCGGTCCTGGACGAGGTGCTGGCGCGTTCGCCCAAGCTCAATCATCGGGACCGCAGGGGCGCCACCGCGCTTTTCTACGCGGCCAGCCAGGGGCGCAACGACGTCCTGAGGCGGCTGATCCAGCACGGCGCCGACGTCAACATTCCTGACGCCACCGGCAAGACCCCGTTGATGGTTGCGGTGTTGATGAACCACCGCGACGCCGCGGCCGTGTTGCTCGATGCCGGCGCCAAGATCAACGTCCAGGACAGGGACGGAGCGACCGCCCTGCTGTCCGCCGTGGAATCCGGCCGCTACGACCTGGTCGAGCTGCTGCTCAAGCGCGGCGCCGACGCGCGATTGGCCCGCAACAACGGCATCACTCCCCTCGAGGCCGCCCAGGCCAAGGCCAATCCGAAGCTGGTCGACCTGCTGCGCCACGACGAAGGCGTGGCGCAGTACTAAGACAGCAATTCAAGCGAAAAGGGTGGAAAGCGCCAGGCTCCAGCCTGGAAGCAGCGGCGTGACGAGGACGTCGCCGGCGGCGGCGGAAAGCTCGACGCCTTCGCCGTACCCCGCCTGCCCCAGAATATGGATCCGCACGGTGTTCTTCTCGGGGTCCAGGATCCAGTATTCTTGCACTTTTTCCCGCTCGAAGAGGCGGCGCTTGAGGATGCGGTCCTTGTGGCGGGTGGATGGAGTGAGCACCTCGGCGGCAAGGTCGGGCGGTCCGGGGATGTTCTTTTCCTGCAACAGGTGCTTGCGCTCTTCGGAGACGAAGACCAGATCCGGAACCACGACGTCGTACGGCGACAGCACGACGTCCACGCCGACGAAGAACACCTCCCCGCGCCCGGTCGCGTCGACGAAGTTACCGATCGAGATCCCGAGCCGCCTTACCACCCGCTGGTGACGCAGTACCGGCGAGCTCATGACGTAGTGCACGCCATCGATGATCTCGTGACGCTTGTCGTCATCGGGGAGCCTGAGCAGGTCCTCGTAGGTGAGCCTGGCCGTGGTCGTCGAGCGGGACATGGTTGCGAGGATACCACCCAGACCGCGGGTTCGCCGCTGCACGGCCTCTACCTCTATTGACGCTAAAGACGCCGGCGTTTGGGCTGGACTGTTGGGTAGTGGGGCACTGGCCCTGGCCCCCCATTTGACAGCCGGCCCTCCGTCTCCTAGACTACCGACCGACCGGTAGAATTCTACCGAGCGGTCGGTATCATGAATCGAGAGCGGACGGGAGGCGTCATCCTTGGGGCGAGGGCCGGAAGCAGGATCGGACGTCCATCGTGAGCGGCACCGGGCGGTGCTCGAGACCGCCGCGCGGGTGATCTGCGAGCAGGGTTACGAAGCCGCCTCGGTGCAGGACATCGCCGACGCCTGCGGCCTCACCAAGGCTGGCCTCTACTACTACATCCACAGCAAAGAGGACCTGCTGCTCGAGATCCAGAGCTACGGGATGGACGTCTTCGAGGAGCGCGTCCTGCTGCCCGTCCTCGCCATCGCCGATCCCGTCGAGCGCCTCAAGGCGTGCATGGAGAAGAACATCCACCTGGTGACCGAGGGCTGGAGCAAGGAGGTCACCATCATCCTCCACGAGCACGACACCTTGACCGGGACCGCCCGCCAGCAGATCAACGCCCGCAAGAAGCGCTACGTCCATTTCCTCGAGGCGTCCTTCGCGGAGGCGATGCGCGAGGGGCGGATCCGCCCCGTCGAGCCGCGCGTGGCTGCCTTCTCCTTCCTCGGCATGGTGCTGTGGATCTACAAGTGGTTCCGTCCGGACGGCAAGATCCCGGCCGACCGGCTTGCCGCCGAGATGCTGGAGCTGTTCTTCGGCGGCCTGGAGATCGCTCCCGCCCCCGCCGCCGGCGTCGCCAAGCCAGGCCGCCGGCGCGCCAGGGCGACGAAACCCGCCAAACCCCGCGCCCGCAGGGGAGCCGCGCGATGAGGGCGAGCCGCGAGGTGGGGATTGCCGGCTACGGCGCCTACGTGCCGCGCCTGCGGGTGCGCACTGCCGACATCGCCGCCGCCTGGAAGGTGCGCGGCGCCGCCGCTCCCGCGGTCGCCGAGAAGTCGGTGCCCGCCGCCGACGAGGACGTGGTGACCATGGCCATCGAGGCGGCACGCACCGCGCTCGACCGGGCCGGCACCGGCCTGCAGGCGATCGGCGCCATCTGGGTGGGGACGGAGTCGAAGCCCTATGCCGTCAAGCCGTCGGCGACGATCGTCGCCGAGGCGCTGGGGATCACGCCGCACGTCGTGGCGGCGGACATGGAGTTCGCCTGCAAGGCGGGCAGCGAGGCCATGCAGGCGGCGGTGGCGTTCGTCGGCTCGAACATGGTCGAGGCGGCGCTCGCCATCGGCATGGACACGGCGCAGTCGAAGCCGGGCGACGCGCTCGAATACACCGCCGGCTGCGGCGGCGCCGCCTACCTCTTCGCCGCGGCCGCCGACTCCCTGGCGGTGGTCGAGGCCTCGGTCTCCCACGTCACCGATACCCCCGACTTCTTCCGCCGTGAAGCTGCCCACTACCCCGAGCACGGCGGCCGCTTCACCGGCGAGCCCTCGTACTTCCGCCACACCCTGGCCGCGTCGCGCCGCCTCCTGGCCGAGGTGGGCAGCGAGGCGAAGGACTTCGCGCATGCGGTCTTCCATCAGCCGGTGCCGAAGTTCGTCGAGAAGGCGGCCGCCGAGCTCGGTTTCACCCGCCGGCAGATCCGTACGGGCCTGGTGGCGCCGCGCATGGGTAACGCCTATGCCGGTTCGTCGCTGCTCGGGCTCGCCGCGGTGCTCGACGTGGCCCGGCCGGGCGATCGCATCTTCTTCTGTTCGTACGGTTCGGGCGCGGGCAGCGACGCTTTCAGCTTCCGCGTCACCGAAAGGATCGAGGAGCGCCGGCGCGGGCCGTCCGTCGTCGACTACCTAGAGCGCCGCCGCCTGGTGGACGGTTACGGCCACTACCTCAAGCTGCGGGGAAAGATCAGGCGATCATGAGAGACGTCTTCATCATCGGTGCCGGGCAGACCCCGGTGGGCGAGCACTGGGGCCTCGGGCTGCGCGAGCTGGGGGCTGCGGCCATCCGCGCCGCTCTGGACGACGCGGGGATCGAGACGGTGGACGCCCTGTTCGCCGGCAACATGCTGGGCGGCGCGGTCAACGGCCAGGAGAACCTGGGCGCGCTGCTGGCGGACGCCGCCGGCCTGCTCCCCGCCGAGGCCTGCAAGGTGGAGGCGGCCTGCGCCTCGGGCGGCGCGGCGGTGCGCCTGGCCGCGCAGTCGGTCGGGGCCGGGATCCACGACGTGGCGGTGGCGGTCGGCGTCGAGAAGATGACGGACGCCGTCTCCGAGCAGATCACGGTCGGCCTGGCCACCGCCTCGGACGGCGACTACGAGGCGAGCCACGGCCTGTCGTTCATCGCGCTCTCGGCGCTGCTGATGCGGCGCTACATGCACGAGACCGGCGCCGCCCGCGAAGACTTCGCCCCGTTCGCCGTCAACGCCCACCGCAACGCGGCGTCGAACCGGAACGCCATGTTCCGCGAGCCCATCTCCGGCGAGGATTTCGCCCGCTCGCCGCAGGTGGCCGCCCCCATCGGCGTGCTCGACGCCGCGCCGGTCTGCGACGGCGCCGCGGCGGTCGTGGTGTGCGCCCGCGAGGCCCTCCTCCCCGCACACCGCGCGGTGCGCATCGCCGCGGCCGCCGCGGCAACCGACACCATCGGCCTCGCCGGGCGCGCCGACCTCCTCACCCTGGGTGCCGCCCGCCGTTCGGCCGAGAAGGCGTTCAGGGCCAGCGGCTTTTCGCCCCGGGACTGCGATCTCTTCGAGGCGCACGATGCCTTCACCATCATCACCGCGCTGTCGCTCGAGGCGTGCGGCTTCGCTCCCCGGGGAGAGGCCCTGAAGCGGGCCGCGCACGGCTGCTTCGCCCGCGGCGGCTGCATCCCGCTGTCGAGCTGCGGCGGGCTCAAGGCCCGCGGCCACCCGGTGGGGGCGAGCGGCGCCTACCAGGTCGTCGAGGCCACCGCGCAGCTGCGGGGCGAGGCCGGGCCGAACCAGGTCGCGGGCGCCCGGGTGGCCCTCACGCAATCGATCGGCGGTCACGGCTCGATCGCCGTGACTCACGTCCTGGAGGCCTGACGCCGTGGACCTGCCGCGCTACCATCGTCTGACCGCGCCCTACTACCGTCTCGAAGGGCGGCGCTGCAAGCGCTGCGGCGCCCTGTGCTTCCCGCCGCGCGAGGACTGCGGGTCCTGCCGGGCCAGGGACATGGAGATCCACCGCTTCAGCGGGCGCGGCACCGTCTACTCCTTCGCCGAGGTGGCGCAGCCGCCCCAGGGGTTCGCCGGCCCCTACATGGTGGCGCTGGTCGAGCTCGCGGAGGGAGTCCGCGTCACCGCCCAGCTCACCGACGTGGACCCGGACGACGTCGAGATCGGCATGGCGGTCGAGATGGTGACCCGGCGCCTGCAGGAGAAGGGGCCGCAGGGGTAC
>DATKFK010000880.1:0-2560 GCA_035544375.1 Thermoanaerobaculia bacterium | reverse complement strand
CTTCGCCGGGGCGCTGGTCGACGCCGCTGAGCGGTCGGGCCTGGCCGGCTACCTCGGCGACGGCTCGCAGCGCTGGCCCGCCCTGCACCGGCAGGACGCGGCCCGGCTGTACCGGCTCGCCGTGGAGCAGGCACCCGCCGGGGCTGTCCTGCACGGCGTTGGCGAGCAGGGCGTACGGCTGCGGGCTATCGCCGAACTGATCGGCACCAGGCTCGGCGTGCCCGTACGGCAGGTTCCGGCGGAGGAGGCCGAGGCGTATTTCGGCTGGCTCGCCACCCTCGCCGGCACCGACGCCCCCGCCTCCTCCGCGACCACGCAGTCGCTGCTGGCCTGGCAGCCGGACCATCCCGGCCTGCTCGACGATCTGGCGCACGGCGAGTTCTTCCAGGGAGCACGGCGATGAAGCTTGCGCCTGGCACCCACCATCCCGTCACGGCTGAGCCGACCACAGTGCGCACGCTGCGGACAGCCGACCTGCTCATTCTCTCGATCGGAACGTTCACTCTCGGCGTCGACGGCTTCGTCCTGTCCGGCCTGCTGCCGCAGGTCGCCGCGTCCCTGCACGTCTCGGCCAGTACCGCCGGCCAGCTCACCACCATCTTCGCCCTGGTGTACGCCGTAGGCTCACCGGTAATCGCCGCGGCGGCAGGCGCCTGGGACCGGCGGGTACTGCTCGCGGCGGGCATGGCCGTCTTCGTCGCCGGCGTGGTCATTCAGGCCACCGGACCTGATTTCGCCGCCGTCGCCGCCGGCCGGGTACTCGCCGCGCTCGGCGCGGCCGGGTACCAGGCCACCGCCTACAGCACGGCCGGCATCCTCAGCGGCGACGAGCAGCGTGCCCGGTCGCTGGCCGTCGTGGCCGGCGGCAGCGCGGTCGCGCTCGTCGCAGGCCTCCCCTTCGGCATCCTGATCGGCCATGCCTGGGGCTGGCGGGCCGCCATGTGGGTCCTCGTCGTGCTGGCCCTGCTGGCGTCCGCAGCCGTCTGGCTGCTGCCGCCGGCCAGCGCGCCGCGGCTAAGCCTGCGCGAACGCGGCCAGGCGCTCGCCGACCCCCGCGTGCTCGCCATCCTGGTCAGCACCGTCACCGTGCTGACCCCAGTCTTTCTGATCATCGCCTACCTGCCCGCCATCATGCGCACCGCCGGTGCGTGGATCGTGGTCGCGATGCTCGCCTACGGCACCGGGCAGGTCGCGGGCAACTTCGTCGTCCCCCGCCTCATCCGCCGCCGCAGCGCCAGGACCGCCCTGCTGTACGGCGCCTGCGGCATCACCGCCGTCACGGCCGTTCTCACCGCCAGCCGCACGACCGACGCCGGCGCGACCGCCACCATGGCCGCGCTCGGATTCTGCGCCGGCCTGACCATCGTCCCCCAGCAGCACAGGATCTTCGCCGCCGTGCCCAGGCTCGCCCCCGTCGCCGTCGGCCTCAACGGCTCCGGGATCTACATCGCCACCGCACTGGGCGCAGCCGTGGGCGGGGCAGCACTCGCCATCGGCGGCAGCGCCGCCCTTGCCATCACTGCAGCGGTCATCGGACTGGTCGCCATCATCGTCTCCACGACAGCCAACCGCAGAGCCTGACCGGGTACTGCCTGTTTCCGGGGAAGCAGACCGGATGCCCGCACACGGATGAGCGCGAAGCGGCCAGAGGTTAGTCTTCGAAGTCGGTGCGGAAGGCCCCTGGCTCTACCGCGATGACCTTGATGCCGAGCGGCTCCGCCTCCTTGCGCAACGAGCCGGTCATGGCTTCGAGCGCCGCCTTGCTGGCCGAGTAGTAGCCAGACCCCGGCGGGCACCTCAGGGCGCCGATCGAGGAGATGTTGACGATCGCGCCGCTCCGGCGAGCGCGCATGCCCGGCAGCGCCGCCTTGATCAGCGCGACGGGACCGAAGAAGTTGGTCGCGAACAGCCGCTGCACGTCGGCTGGATCACCCTCCTCGACAGCGGCCCGGTAGCCGTATCCGGTGTTCCTCTCTGGATCTCCATCGCCTCAAGCGAGATCGTCAGCTCGCCGGCGACATGATGGCGCGGTCGATGTCTGTCACGCTAAGGCGGAACGCACTCGCCTGGGAGGCCCTCCGGGTACCTGGTTCGACAGGCACTCCCTGGGCAGGGACATCTGGGGTTGCCTAGATGACGACACCCATCGTGCGGGGAGGCACAGCACAAGATGACCCAGAGCGTCGACCTGACCTTGAACAACGGCGTCGAGATGCCCGCGCTGGGCTTCGGGGTGTTCCAGACACCGCCGGACGTGACCGCCGACGCCGTGCACACGGCGCTGGAGACCGGTTACCGGCTGATCGACACCGCCGCCGCCTACGGCAACGAGCGCGAGGTCGGAGAGGCCATCCGCCGTTCCGGCCTCGCCCGCGAAAAGGTGTTCATCGAGACCAAGGTGTGGATCAGCGACTACGGATACGAACAGGCGCTCCATGCCTTCGACAAGTCAGCCCGCAAGCTCGGCGTCGACCAGATCGACCTGTTCATCCTCCACCAGGCCCTGCCGGGCCGGTTCGAGCTGACCCTGGACGCCTACCGCGCCCTGGAGAAGCTGCTG
>DATKFK010000879.1:0-3625 GCA_035544375.1 Thermoanaerobaculia bacterium | reverse complement strand
TGGGTGACCGGATCGATCTCGAAAATGGAGCCGTTCACGCCTGAGGTGTGCGGGCGCAGGGAAAGGACGGCACCGGAGACCGGCTCGACCAGGGCCGTCCAGTCCAGCCCCAATTCCCTCGGGAGGGAGAAGGTGAATAGGACCTTGGTGACGATGTAGTGCTGACCGCGTTCGAACTGCGCGTCGAGCGGCGGCAAGGGCAGAGTGGGAGGGGGCTGTTCGAACCCTGTGTCCTCTCCTTCACGATGTGGAATACGACCCTCTCGAAAGAATTGATAGATGGCAAGCGACGTGCCGTTGAGGATCGGCTCCTCTCCGGTCGGCGCCACGCCGAGCTGTTGCGCGAGGATTTCGGGCGTGATGCGGTGAGGCCGGTATGGGGCTGCGGCGAGATCGATCCGCTGCACACGGGCGTCGTAGTGGAAGCCGTTGTCCGAGCCAATCACCGCCAGGTCCTCGGCGTTGACCTTGACCGCAACGATGGCATCCAGAACCTTGAGACCGTGGATGGTTTGTGCGTAAGAGATGACCGCGACGTTGCCCACCCGCTTCTCGCGCTCCAGGCGGAGCCGTTCTCCCTCGTCGTACCTGAGGAGGCTCTCCGCAGGCTCTTCCAGGCTGTCCAGGACCTGGGCGTCCAGATCGAAGACCGGGAAAACCTCGCGCAGGTAGCTCTCCGCCACCTGGCGGGGATTGGACGGCAATGCATGTGCCGCTTCGCGAAACGGCTGGAAGGGATGGTTGAGCGAGCGGGCTCGTCCCTCGTCATCCCTGTGTATTTCGACTCTAGAGCTCATCTCGAAGGTCATTGAGCACCCGCCTTTCTATCCTCGACGAGGACGGTCACGAGATGGGACCGTTGGAAGCGCGTGCCCGTTTCGTGATGGTCACGTATCCGCTGGCGGTCATGCTGGCCGAGGTATCGATGAGAGGTCGGGCATTGACGGTACCAGGCACGATTGGCTCCTCCCGAACCCTCACTCCGCCAGGAGGTCAGGCTCAAAATTACTCGCGTGGAGTCGATTGGCGGTCCGCCCAGTTATAACAGCTTTCGCGTCTTTGTGAAAGATCGCCTGGGCTCGGCGTAGGCATCGACGTGGGTCAGGATCGTGCCGCTCGCGGCGCGGGATGTGCGGCAAGACGAATCGATGCATGCGCACGTCGCTATCGTTTGTCAGGCTGTCACTAAATTGTTACGCCAGCTCTGGACTCCCTCTCAAAGGTGTGGATAAGATAAGAAGAAATACAGATTGAGGGTAATGAGGTCATCCGCGGGAGCGGTCGCGACCCTCCTCCGACCAATCTCCGAACTCCATGAACCCTCGGAACAGTCTGCCAACGCCGATCTGGCGCACAAGAAAGGGCCCGACATGCCGGTCACCGTCACTCTCGATGTCTTCTCCGGACGCCCCAACCCAAGTTGGACCCTCGAGGACGAGGAGGCGCGCCAGCTCCTCGACCGCATCCACTCCATCGAGCAACGGACGCCGCTCAAGACGCCCGGCGCCGAGGGCCAGCTGGGCTATCGTGGCTTCTCGCTGCATTCCACTGCCGTGTCGCCCTTCGGTCAGTTGCGCCTCCAAGTCCACCAGGGGATCATCGACCCCGGCCCAGGCGACCTCTCGCTGGTTGACGAGAAGCTCGAGATCGAGAAGGCGCTGCTCACCAGCGCCGGCGGCCGCCTTGATCCGGCCGTGGCAAAGCACGTCGAGGAGGCGCTTGCCAGTGGCAGCAAGGCGGCCTTGGAAGGCCGGCAGCTGGTCTTTCGCCCGCAGCTCGCGACCTGCCAGCCGAAAGCGGTTGACGCACCGCCGTACAACCCGGGTAAGTGGAACATTCCGACCGTACAGCCCTACAACAACTGCTATAACTACGCCAATGATCTGATCACCAACACCTTTGCGCAGCCAGGGCGGGCTCACGGCAAAATGTACACGGCCTTGGCGTGCAACGGCGGTCCGGGCGTCCAGCCGGCTGCCGTGGCCGACGGGCTCAAGGCCGTCTCCAATTTCAATAACCACTTGGCCAAAGGGCAGGGCTGGTACGTGGCGTTGGTCATCTGGTCCGGCGTGGACTACCATTGGTATCGGCAGGACGCCAACGGTTGCTGGTCGCACAAGCCTGGGGGCACGGCGGCGCGCAACGTGGACAACAGCGGCCACATCATTACCGACCCCAAGACCTGCAACCGCGGCAACTACACGGTGTTCTGCACCTACATGGTCACCCATCGCGGAGTGGTGATCCGGTAGTGGGGGCGGCAAAGGCAGGCCCTTGACGGCGGCCCGATGTCGGGCGCAGGGGCGCAACCCCAAAGAGGCTGTTCGGTGATCTGGCAAGTCACACTCGACATCTTCTCGGGCAGGCCGAATCCGACCTGGCAGCTGGCAGGTGCGGCGGCCGAGGATCTCGCGCGGCGCCTGCGTGCCGCACCCGCTGTGACGCCGGCGGCGCCAAGGCCAGTGGCGCCGCCTGACCTCGGCTACCGCGGCTTCGTCCTCCGCCCTGAGGCCGCCGGCGAGGCGGAGCATGAGACGCGGGTCTACGGCGGCCTCATCGCCGGGCCGCAGGGCGAGCAGCTCGACTCCGGGCGGCAGCTGGAGCGCTGGCTCCTCGCCACTGCCGGCGATCGCCTCGATCGCCCCGTTTTCGAGCATGTCCTCCACAGCCTCGACGGGCGGGTCTGATGGACGCCGTCAGCCTTGCCATGCTGTTCGCGATGGCGTTGGCGCGCGGACCCAGCGCGCCAAGGCCAGAGAGTCCCAATTGAGGAGCCACGACGCCACCGCCCCCCTCTCCTACCGGCCCAAGGACGCGCCGCCGCGCAAGCCACCGAGTCGGCTGGTGTACCTGCTCGACCACCAGTACACAGAGCGTGGCCTCGGCTGGCGGCGGCTCAAGGGCAGCGACGCGGCGCGGGCGGCGGCCCTGGGCGCGGCAGCGGAACGCGCCGCCTGCGAGCTCGCATCGTTGCCTACCCTGGCTGCGGCTGTCCACTCCGCTGAGCATGGCTCCCTGGGCTCGGTGGGTACGCAGTTGCTCGTCGAGCAGAGCTGGCGAGCGCTCCGCTCGGAGATCAAGGGCCGACTTGGCCTGCTGCCGCCGAGCCAGCGCGAGCGCGCACTCGTGGAGCTGGCCCCGCCGATCCTCGGCTGGTTGAGAGGCGCCGTGGTCGTCGGGGGCGATGAGCCGGAGAATGCGGAGCGCGACGAGTCCGCGCCGATCGGACGAGCGGTCGGCCACCTTTGCGCCGCTGAGAACGACGCGCTGGTCCCCTGCCTGGTCCGCGTGCTTCGCCTCGCAACGAAGAACGCGCGCTCCAAGGGGAGTGACGCGCCGGACCTCGACACCATCGCCCACCATTGCGCAGAAGTGCTGGCGGCTCGTCTTGCGCCGCTGCCACGCACCCCCCGACGATTGGTCGGTCACCCTACCCGCGGGTTGCGACTGCACTCTCTGTCGCAAGCTCGGAGCGTTCCTCTCCGCTCCCCAGCAGCAGCGGCTCGAGTGGCCACTCGCCAAGGCAGGCCGGCAGCACGTTCACCAGCGGATCGACCACCACGAGCTCCCCGTTCGTCATGAGATCCTCCGCTCGGGCTCGCCGTACACGCTGGTGCTCGAGAAG
>DATKFK010000878.1:0-5190 GCA_035544375.1 Thermoanaerobaculia bacterium | reverse complement strand
CGGCGGGAAGCTCGACCGGCTCGAGCTGTTCCTCGACGATCAGCGGGTCGCGACGCTCTACCAGGCGCCTTACACCCAGCTCGTGCCGCTGCCGGCGGCGGCGGCGGTGGCGGCCTCGGCGGCGGTACCGGGCGCGGCGGGCGGTGGCGCGGCGGGCGGGGGCGGGGGCGCCGCACCGCGGCCGAGCTTCGTGCGGGCCGTCGCCTACCTGGCCGACGGCACCTCGACCGAGGACCTGGCGGTCATCAACTCCCGCGACGTGGTCGAGAAGCTCGACGTGCGGCTGGTCGAGCTCTATGCCGCGGTGTACGACCGCGGCGGCCGGCCGGTGGGCAACCTGGGGGAGGGCGACTTCAAGGTCGTCGACGGCGGCGAGGCGCAGACGCTGCTGCGCTGCGAACGGGTGCGCGACCTGCCGCTGCACCTGCTCTTCGCGATCGACACCTCGGCGTCGATGGAGCAGATCCTGCCGCAGGTGCAGAAGGCGGCGCTGGCCTTCTTGCAACGTACGCTGACGCCGAAGGACCGCGCCGCGCTGCTCACCTTCAACGACAGCCCGGTGCTGCGCACGCCGTTCACCAACGACCTGGGGACGCTGGCCGGGGCGCTCGCCGGCCTCAACGCCGAGCGCGGCACGGCGCTTTTCGACAGCCTGGTCTACGGGCTCTCCTACATGAAGGGCGTGCAGCACGGCCAGTCGGCTGTCATCCTGTTCACCGACGGCGGCGATCACCTCAGCAAGCTGAGCTTCGACGAGACGCTGGCCTTCGCGCGGCGCGCCGGCGCCGCGATCTACACGATCGGCGCCCACGTCTCGCGCCTCGACCTGCAGATCCGCGGCCACCTGGGCAAGCTGGCGGAGGAGACCGGCGGGCGCAGCTTCTTCATCGAGTCGGCAGGGGAGCTCGACGGCGTCTACGCGGCGATCGAGGACGAGCTGCGCTCGCGCTACCTGCTGGCCTACCAGCCCAAGGCCCCGCCGCGGGCCGGCGAGTTCCGGCAGGTATCGGTGCAGGTGGCGGCCGACGGCATGCGCGTCAAGACGATCCGCGGCTACTATCCGTAGACCGGGTGGCGGGTGCCGGAGGTCGATGGGGCAGGGCTCCGGGGTGGTGGGGCAACCCCACTACCGGCTCCGGAGCTTCCTTGACAGGACTGAGAATGTTGCAGTAGCATAACGAGGTGGTACCGGAAGGAGCAATTGCAATGTCAAAGCGGGCGATGTCCAAACGCTTACCGATCATCCTGCCACTCGTGGCCCTGAGCGTGATCGCCGCTTTCGGCGCCCATCCTGCCCACGCCGCTGCCAACCCCGGCGCGAGGCCGCAGTCCTTCACCTGTGTCCCGACGGATCTGAGCATCTGTCTGCTCGGCGGCCGCTTCGAGGTCACCTCCAGGTTCTCGGCGCCCGATGGTGAAGCCGGCAATGGGCACATGGTGAAGCTGACCGACGATTCAGGCTACATGTGGTTCTTCTCTTCGGACAACGTCGAGGCGGTGGTGAAGGTGCTCAACGGCTGCGGGCTCAACAGCAAGTATTGGTTTTTCGCCGGCGGCCTGACCAACGTCGACGTGATCATCACCGTCACCGACTCCCAGACCGGCGACATCACGCAGTACCACAACAAGCAAGGCACCCCCTTCCAGCCGATCCAGGACACCAGCGCGCTCCCCGTCTGTCCCTGACGTCCGAGCTGGCCGCCGCCGTGACGGAACGGCGGCACACGAGGCCGCCGCCAGGGTTCACCAGCCGGCGCCCCAAGCTTCCAGCAACGCGCGCTGCAGCCTCGCCAGGTAGAAGCGGGCCTTGCCCAGGGCCGCCGAGCTCGCGAGGACCACCACCAGGGTGGCGCGGGCGTCCACCCGGCGGGCGAGCAGGGTGCCGGCGCCGGCTTCCAGCACCGCGGCCCCCGGCTCTCCCAGCTCGAGCTGGGCGGCCAGGCCGGCGGCGGCGGTCAGCCAGCGCCCCAGGGGTGCCGCGGTCGGGTCGGCGGCGGCCGGCGTCAGCTCGCCGGCGACCGCCAGCACCCGTGGCTCCGGCGACAGCAGCACCGCGTAGCGGAAACCTGGCAAGTCGCTCAGCTCCGACAGCAGCTCGCGGGTGCGCAGACCGCTGCCGGCGGGCGGGCCGCCCGGGCCCGGAGGCATCCAGGCCGCGGCCGGCGCATCGGCATCCTGCCGCGCGGTGGCGGGTGGAGCGGATGCGGCAGGGGCGTGGACGGTCGCTGCGGGCTGGATGTCCGGCCCGGCGGAGCGGAGCGGCCCGGCTTGGCTGGCGGCGAGGATGCGCTCGACACGGTCGATCAGCTCCTCGCCGGTGAAGGGCTTCTTGAGCACTCCCTCGACGCCCAGGGCGCCGGCCCGGCTCTCGACGTCCGGGTCGACGATGCCCGAGATGAACAGCACCGGGGTCGCGGCGAGGCCGGGCACCTGCCGCAGCCAGCGGCAGACCTCGTAGCCGTCCAGGTCCGGCAGCACCAGGTCGCAGATCAGCAGATCGGGCGCCACGGCGGGAAGGCGGGCCAGCGCCTCGTTGCCCGAGGCGCAGCTCGCCACCTCGAGGCCGCGCGGCGCGAGCATCCGCTCGACCGCCTTGCGCACGCTCAGGCTGTCGTCGACGACGAAGACTCTTGCCACGCCTTCCTCCTCATGGGTTTTGGGTCTCGTCGTAATCGACGGCGAAGCTCAGCAGCAGGTGCTGGACGGTCAGATCGATGCTCCGCGGCACGGCGGCCAGGTCGTGCGGCTCCCGCGGGGCAAAGCGGAAGGCGATGTTGGCATCGCGCAGGGTGGCCTGCAGGATCTCGGAGAACGCCTCGCGGCCGGCACGTTCGCGAATGACGGCATGGATGACCCTGCCATCCGCGAAATAGATGCACCCTTCCCCGCGCGGGCAGTCGAGCAACAACAGGCCGGTCTTGCTGGCGAGCGACAGGGCCTGGCTCAGCTCCATGAGGTCGAGCACCCCCAGCGAGCCGCTGAGATCGGGGGATGGGGAGGTCTGCGACGCGTCCGGCGCGGGCGACGGCGGCGCGGTGGCGCCTGGGGCGGCTGGTGGCGCCGCCGCGGGTGAGCCCGGAGCGGCTGGCGTTGGCGGCGTTGCCGCGGGTGGCGTCGCCGCGGTGGTCCCCGCCCCCGTCAGTGCGGTTGGCGCGGGAAGCTCCGCCGTGGCGAAGCCCGACGGCGGCGACGGCGCGGGGCGCAGGAAGGGAGCCCTGGGCGCGAGCGGCGGCGCCGCCGGCGGCAGGGCCGCGGCCAGTCCGGCCAGACGGCGCAAGCTGGCCGCCAGCTCCGGCGCCGGCACGGCGGCGTCGAGCACCAGGTCGAAGACGCCGCCGCCGTTGAGATCGGCCGGCGGCGATGCCGGGTCGGCGTAGAGCGCCAGGCGGACGCCGGCCAGGGACGGGTCGCTGCGCACGATGGCGCCCAGCTCGCCGACCCCGATCCCGCCGAGGCTGCCGCCGGCGACGACCAGGTCCGGCCGCTCCCGCTCCATCATGGTGAGGGCATAGAAACCGTCCGGAGCGATCCGCACCTCCGCGCCGCCGTCGCCGCCCAGCGCCGCGGCCAGGGCCGCCGCACGGATGGGGTCGGATTCAATCAACAGGATCTTGGTCAAGGGCCAGGTCCAGGGCCAGGTCCTGGATCAGCGGATCCAGGACGTCCCACGAGGATTCTGCCGCCGGCGCCTCCGTGGGGAAGGGCCGCAGGCCGAGGACCGCCTCGACGGGGAAGGCGATCACGGGCTCGGAGCGGGTGATGATGCAGACGGCAGGGGGGCCGATCCCGGCCGGCGCGGGCGGTCCGCCGAGCCCGCGGCCGAGGTCGATCAGCGGCACCACGATGCCGCGGTGGACGATGAGGCCGAGGTTCCGCCGGCCGGCCGAGGGCAGGCGGGTGACGGCGCCGATCTCGGCCACCGCCGCCACCAGGCCGAGCGACAGGGTGCGGGCACGGCCCCCGAGCATGAAGGCCAGCACGCGGGGGCGCGGCGCCGGCCGGGCGGAGCGGTCGCGCTCGGCCCGGTTCAGCACCCGCTGCCTCCGGCGGCCATGGCGGCGACGGCGGCGGCCGAGAGCCCCGTGAGGCGCAGCAGCACGGTGACCCGGCCGCCGGCCCGCGGCACCAGCCCGCGGAACCAGGCCCGCTCGGGGCCGCGATAGACCGCGGGCAGGGGCTGTGCCGCGCCCGGGTCCAGCCGCTCGATCCCGAGGAGGTCGTCCACCACCAGGGCCAGGCGGCTGGCGGCCCCGCCAGGTTGTGAGCGGGCCGGCGGCTGCTCGACCAGCAGCATCAGCCGCTCGGCGGCGGTGCTGGTTGCGGGAGGCAGCGGCGCGCCGGCAGCCGCGCGAGGGTCGGGACCGGCCGGCAGGCCGGTGGCGGCCGGCAAGCCGAAGAGCTGCCGCAGGTCCACCACCTGGAAGGTGGCGCCGCCGTGAGGGACCAGCGACGGCAGCGGCCGGGGCGCCGGCAGCGAACGCCGCACCCAGGCCGCGTCGATGGCGTATTCGACGCCGTCCACGGCGACCAGCGCGAACCGCGCCGCCGGCTCCGTCGCAGGCTCCGAGCGCATCACGGTCATGCCGCGGGCCCGCCGTCCGCGGGCGCCGGCGGCACCGCCGGCGCCCCCGCCCCCGCGGCTCTCGCCCGTGCCGCCGACCCCTTCCATAGGTCGTCGAGCTGCGAGAGCAGCTCCGCCGCGTCGAAGGGCTTGCCGAAGCAGGCCGTGGCGCCGAGCCGGCGGGCGAGGTCCAGGTGCTTGCCGCCGGCGCGGGTGGTGATCACCACGATCGGCAGCCCGCCGCCGCCGGGCCGGCGCCGGATCTCCTCGATCAGCTCGTAGCCGTTGAGCCGCGGCATCTCGAGGTCGGTCAGGACGGCGTCGAAGGAGCCCTGCTGCAGGGCCGCCAGCGCCTCCTCGCCGTCCGCCACCGCGGTGACGCCGTAACCGTGGCGGCCGAGCATCTGGCCGACGGCCTTGCGTACGCTCACCGAGTCGTCCACCAGCAGCAGCCGGCGCGCGGCGGAGCCGGAGCCGGCTGCGGCGGGGCCGGCGGCGAGAGCTCCGGCGGCCCCGGCGGCCCCTCCAGCCCCGCCCGTCCCGGCGATCTTCGCCGCGATGGCTGACTCGATCCCCGGGGCGCTCGACGCCGGCGGGCCGCTTCCTGCCGCGGCCTCTGCCACTGCTCC
>DATKFK010000877.1:0-5757 GCA_035544375.1 Thermoanaerobaculia bacterium | reverse complement strand
CGGCGGCGCCGGCCCGACTGGCTGAGCTCCCCGCGCTGGCCGAGCTGCCGGCGTTGGCCGAGCTGCCGGTGTTGGCCGCGCTCGCGGCGGCGAACGCGGGCCCGGCTGGCCGCGGCAGGCCGCGGCGGCGCGCCAGCACGGCCGCCAGGACGATGCCCCCGGACAGCAACAACCAGGGGAGCAGGCCGGTCCAGCCGCGGCGGGGCGACAGCCAGGCGAGCAGGCCCGCCCAGCCGCCCAGCCGCTTCAGCCAGGCGAGCGGGCCGCGGTCGCGCAGGCCGGCGGCACGATCGAGGCGCGAGGCGGTGCCGCCGGCGCCCCCGTTGCCCGCTGCGAGGCCCGCGGCCCCGGCAGCCCCGGGCGCCGGCGCGGCGGGCGGCGCCGGCAGCGCGGCGAAAGTCAGCGCCGGCGAGTCGGCCAGGCGATAGCCGCGGTGCGCCGGATCGTAGTAGGCGACGGGCTGCGGCTTCACGCTGTAGAGGCCAGGCCGGGTGGGGACGATGACGTAGGTCCAGCTGCGCCGCCCCTCGACCGTGGTGCCGCTGACGTGGTCCTCGGATTGGCGCTGCGGCGGAAAGACGGTGAGGCCGGGGGGCAGGTCGAGGCGCGGCGCCGCGACTCCCTGGAGATGACCGGCTCCTGCCAGGGTGACCGTCAGGGTGGCGCCGTCGCCGAGGCGCACCTTGTAGGGTTGCAGCCTGGTGGCGAGACTCACCTGCCCGACCAGGCCGCCGAAGCCGGGCGGCGCCGGCGGAAGCGGCTGCACCTCCACCGCCACCTGGGGCGTGCGGAGGTGGAGCTCCTCGGAGAGCGGCACCTGCGGCCCAAAGAAGCCGCGGCCCGGCGGCGCGACGACCACGTCGCAGGTGGCCGGCTCGAGCACGTGGCGCCCGGGGCGCAGCGCGAAGAGCGCCTTGCGGATCATCGGCACGCGCCCGTAGCGATCCTCGCCGATGGTCACCATCTCGGGATTGAAATGCTCCGGCGGCGACAGATCGCGCACCCAGAAGCCCTGAAAGGTGGGCATGGCGGTGGGGTTGATCGCCGACACGTCCTGCCGGGAGTAGAGATAGATGGTGTAGATCGCCTGCTCGCCGACCAGCGGCTGGGCCGGCAGCAGCTCGGCGCGCAGGAAGGCGGCGGGCCCCTGGGAGCGCGGCGGCGAGGCGAACGGCGAGCCGCGCCCGAACAGCTGATCGAAGATGTCCTCGGGCTCGCCCGCCTGGCGGGGGGCGCCGGCGCCGCCGCCGGACTGGCCGGTCGGCTGCTCCTGGACCCGGATCTCCTGGTCGGGCAGGCGCACGACCTGGCCATGCACCTGCAGCACCAGCGAGCGCACGCGCGCCGGTCCGACCCCGAGAGGCCGCAGCAGCAGCGAGTAGCGGAACGAGTGCGACAGGCTGCCGTTGATCAGGCTGATGTCCGAGAACCGGGAGGGACCGCTCGCCACCGCGAGGTTTTCGAGGAGGTAGCTGGGATCGAAGCTGTAGCCGCCGAGGCCGCCGCCCTCGGCCGAGATGGTCAAGGTGGCGGTCTCGTCGACGCCGACCACGGCCGGCGTGAGCGAGACGTGGATCGCGAAAGGCGACGCGGCGAGCGGCCCCGCCGTCAGCACCGCCATCGCCGCGACGCCGGCGATGGCGCGGATGGCGGCGAGGGCGGCCGCAACGAGCCGGCCCAGCCTCGATCGCCAGCCCGGAGACACGCCCGTTTCCGACGAGCGGGGAGTGCCGCGACTGGCGACAGGCGGAGCCGCGGCCGACAAGCGGGGAGTGCCGCGATTGGCGACAGGCGGAGCCGCGGCCGACAAGCGGGGAGTGCCGCGACCGGCGACAGGCGGAGCCGCGGCCGACGAGTGGGGAGTGCCGCGACCGGCGATGGGCGGAGCCGCGGCCGACGAACCGGGAGTGCTGCGACCGGCTGCGGGCGGTACCGTGCTCACCAGTCCTCCCCGTTGGCGGCGCGCTGGCGGGCCTGGCGCGCGGCGGCCTGGCGGCGCTGCTGGCGCTCGAGGTTCTGGACCGCTTCGAGCACCGCCGCCGCTTCGCTGGCGCTCATCTCGGGCTGATCCTGGTAGCCGGCGAGCGGTTGCCGGCCGAGGAGAGGCGACGGCTGGCCGCGCGTGCCTTCCGCGGTCTGCGCCTGGCCGTTGCGTCCCTGGCTCTGGCCCTGCTGCTGCGACGGGCCGCGCTGCTCCGGCTGCGGACTTGGCTGGGGGCTGGAACCGGCGGCGCCGCTGCCGCCCTGGCCGGCGGTCTGCTGGCGCTCGCCCTCGCGCGGCCGGCCGCCGCCGCCGCGCGGCCCGACGGCGCGGCGCGAGCTCTGCTGCTGGCGCTGCTGCTCGCGCCAGGCGAGCTCCAGGTTGTACTTGGCGTCGGCGTTCCCCGGCGCGGCACGAAGCGTCTGCTTGTAGGCCTCGACGGCGCCCGCGAAGTCGCCGGCCGCGAGGCGCGCGTTGCCGAGGTTGTAGGTGGCCGGCACCGCGAGGTCCGGACCGGCCGCCTGGACCGCCTGCTCGAGCAGCGGCTCGGCCTCTTTCGCCAGCCCGCGATCGGTGCCCGCGGCGCCGCCCGAGGCGCCCGCGCTGCCCGCCTTACCCGAGCTACTCGAGCTACCCGAGCTACCTGAGTTTCCCGCGCTACCCGAGTTTCCCGAGTTTCCCGCGTTGCCGGCGCTGCCCGCCGCGAGGCGCGCGCTGCCGGCGTTGTAGCTGGTCAGCGGCTCGCCCGGGGCGAGGCGCCGTGCGGTGTCGGCGGCTGCCACGGCGTCCTTGCCGTTGCCGCGCTTCAGGCCGGCGATGGCCGCCGCGGTGCGCTCGCGCGGGTTGTAGAGCCAGCGCTCGACCCAGGCCGGCAGGTGCGGATGCAGGATGGAAAGCGCCGCGGACAGGGCGCGCAGCGGGGCCGGCGCGGCAGCGGACGGCTGCGACGACGAGGACGGCATGGACGATGGGGAGGACGGCAAGGACGATGGGGATGACGGCATGGGCGATGGGGAGGAAGGCATGGGCGATGGGGAGGAAGGCAAGGACGGCAGCGCCCGGGCCCAGCCGGTCCAGCAGAGCACCGCAATGGCCGCGGCGGCCAGCGCCGCCAGGTGCTTGCGCAAGCTGCGCGCCGGCAGCGCAGCGATGGCGGCGCCCGGCGCCGGCCCCGGACCTGGCTCCACGCTGCCCTCGGCGCCCTGCTCGCCGGGGTTCAGACCGCGATCTCCCGCCTTCGGTTCGGCCGCCCGCCTCATGCCGCCGCCGTCTTCCGGTTGCGGCTTCGCTCCGGCTGCCGCGCCGGGATTCGAGTCTCCCGCGCCGGCGCGAAGGGCCCCACCGCCAACTGCAGCAGCAGGGCGGCGGCGGCAAGCAGCAGCGGCCACTGGAAGCGCTCCTCGCGGGTGGTCACCGTCTCGGTCTCGAGCGTGCGCTTCTCGAGGCGGTCGACCTGGGCCAGGATGGGCGCCGGGTCGGTGGCGGCGCCGGTGACCCGCAGGTAGGCGCCGCCGGTCGCGCGCGCCAGCGACTCGAGGGTCTCCTCGTGCAGCCGCGTGATCACCACCTTGCCGCTCTCGTCGCGCTTGAAGTCGCCGCCGCCGACCGGGATCGGCGAGCCCTGGGGAGTGCCGATGCCGAGCGCGAAGACGACGACGCCGTTCTCCTTGAGCTTGGCGGCGGCGGCGTCGATGCCGCCACCGTGGTCCTCGCCGTCGGAGAGGAGGATCAGCGCGCGGTGCCGCTCGGTCTGCGGCCCGAAGAGGCGCAGCGCCGTGTCGAGCCCGGCCGCCAGCTCGGTTCCCGGGCGCGGCAGGGAGCCGGCCTCGACGGTGTCGAGCAGCAGGTCGAGGACCGCGCCGTCCAGCGTCAGCGGGGCCAGCATCAGGCCCTCGCCCTCGGTCTGCACCAGCGCCACCCGGTTGCCCGGCATCGCCTGGCTCATGCGCCGCACCATGGCCTTGGCGGCGAAGAGGCGCGACGGCGCGACGTCGGGCGCCGCCATGGACAGCGACGAGTCGAGCAGGTAGACGACGTCCACGCCGCGCCGCTCCACCTTCTGCTGCGCGCCGCCCCAGCGCGGGCGGGCGAGGGCGAGCGCGATGCCGGCAAGCGACAGGGCCAGGCAGACGACGGACAGCGCCAGCCGCGGCCGGCTGAAGCCGGGCAGCAGGCGGTCCCACAGGCCGCGCGCCGCCCAGGCGTCGTCGGCCCGCAGGCGGCGGCGCCAGAGCGCGGCGGCGGCGGCGGCGCCGAGCGGCGCCAGCGCCAGCAGCCACAGCAGGCGGGGAGCGGCGAAGCTCATGGCTCGGCGGTCACCTGCAGGCCGGCCGCGGCGAGCGGCAGGGCGAGCAGCGAAAGGCCGGCGAGGGCGAGCGGCGCGAACGCCTCGCGGTAGCGGACGTAGCGCTTGACGCGCAGCGGCGTCTTCTCGAGCCGGTCGATGTCGTTGAAGATGTCCTCCAGGCTGCGCAGGTCGGTGGCCTTCCAGTACCGCCCGCCGGTGCGCTGGGCGATCTGGCGCAGCAGCTCCTCGTCGACGGCGACGTTCATCATCAGCCGGTGGATCTCGATCGCGCCGGTCTCGGGGTTGCGCATCGGCATCGGCACCGGGACCCGTCCGGCGGTGCCGACGCCGACGGTGTAGACCTTGAGCCCCAGTCCCTTGCACATCGCCGCCGCCGAGAGCGGATCGATCTCGCCGGCGTTGTTGCCGCCGTCGGTGACCAGCACCATGATGCGGGTCTTGGCCGGGCTGGCGTGCAGGCGCGCCGCGGCGGCGGCCAGGGCAACCCCGATCGCGGTGCCGTCGGGCAGGCTGTTGAGCTCGACCGAATCGACCAGCAGCTGCAGCATGGCGTGGTCGGTGGTGAGCGGCGACCGGGTCATCGCGGTCCCCGAGAACACCACCAGGCCGATGCGGTCGCCGGTCCTGCCGGCGACGAACTGCTTGACCACCCGCTTGGCGACCGCGAGCCGGTTCTGTGGCAGGAAGTCCTCGGCCGCCATGCTGCCCGAGATGTCGAGCAGCAGCTCGATGTCGATGCCCTCCGTCAGGCTCTCCTCCCAGGTGTAGCCCAGCTGCGGCCGGCACAGCGCCAGTGCCAAGCAGCCGAGCGCAGCGAGGCGCAGATAGAACGGCAGGTGCAGCCGCCAGGCGCCGCGGCCGCCAACCCGGCAAGGACGGCCTGGGCCGTCACCCGCCCCAGGGTCGCCGCCGCGGGCCGGCGCCGGCAGCCGGCTGTAGGTCAGCGCGCCGAGCGAATGGCGGCGATGATGGTGCCAGGCGAGCGCCGGCAGGGCGAGCAGCAGCGCCAGCCACCAGGGGTTCGCGAGATGGGGGAAGACCTCGGTCATCCGGCGGCCTCGAGGCGTGCGCCCGCCTCCGCGACGGCGGCGGCGTGCGCCGCGATCTCCTCGCCCAGGCGGCGCGCCGCCGCCAGGCGGTGGCGCGCGCTTTCCGTGGGAGCGTGCTGGCGCGCGAACTTCACCAGGTCGCAGGCGCGCAGCAGCTCGACCGCCGGCCGCACCCGTGCCGAGGTCCAGCCGTGGGCGAGCAGCAGCCGATGGATCTCGGTCGTGGTGCTCTCGGGCGCCGGGAAGCCGACGGCCCGGCCGAGGTAGCGCCGCAGCGCCTGGCTGATGCCGGTGTGCAGGGCGAGCGGCGAGGGCTCGCCGGCCAGCCGGTCGAGCGCCGCCAGCAGCTCCGGCAGCGGCGCGAGGAGCGGCCTCGCCGGCAGCCCCTCCTCGCCGGCGGCCGCGCGCCGCCGCCGCTC
>DATKFK010000876.1:0-6792 GCA_035544375.1 Thermoanaerobaculia bacterium | reverse complement strand
TTCGAGGTCCGCTCCACCGCCGGCGACACCTTCCTGGGCGGCGAGGACTTCGATCAGCGCATCATGGACTGGCTGATCGCCGACTTCCGCAGCGAGACCGGCATCGAGCTGCGCGGCGACCGCATGGCGCTGCAGCGCTTGAAGGAAGCCGCCGAGCGCGCCAAGTGCGAGCTGTCGAGCGCCGGCGACGCGGCGATCAATCTGCCGTTCATCTCCGCCGACCTGTCGGGGCCCCGCCACCTGGCGCGCAGCCTGACCCGCGACCACTTCGAGGAGCTGGTGCGGGACCTCGTCGCGCGTACCGAAGGACCGTGCCTGGACGCGCTGCGCCAGGCCAACCTGCGGCCGGACCAGATCGACGAGGTGCTGCTGGTGGGCGGCCAGACCCGCACGCCGCTGGTGGCGGCGACCGTCGAGCGGATCTTCGGCCGCAAGCCCAACCGCGACATCAATCCCGACGAGGTGGTTGGCATGGGCGCCGCGATCCAGGGCGGCATCCTGCGCGGCGACATCAAGGACCTGGTGCTGCTCGACGTCACGCCGCTGTCGCTGGGGGTCGAAACGCAGGGCGGCCTGTTCACCAAGCTCATCGAACGCAACTCGACGATCCCGACCAAGAACACGCAGATCTTCACCACCGTGGTCGACAACCAGGACACGGTGCGTGTCCACGTGCTGCAGGGCGAACGCCAGCTGGCCAACCAAAACAAGTCGCTGGGGCGTTTCGAGCTCGTCGGCATTCCACCGGCGCCGCGCGGCATCCCGCAGGTCGAGGTCACCTTCGCGATCGATTCCAACGGCATCGTCAACGTGTCGGCCCGCGATCTCGCCACCAATCTCTCGCAGAGCATGCAGATCAACCCGGCTGGCGGGCTCTCCGAGAGCGAGGTGCGCCGTCTCGTCGAGGAGGCCAACGAGCACTCCCAGTCCGATTCGCGGCGCCGCGAGCTGCGCCAGCTCAAGAACCGCGTCGAGGGCCTCATCTACAGCAACGAGCGCGTGTACAACCAGTTCCGGCCGCTGCTGCCTGACTCTTCGGCACGGCGTATCCACGAGGTGCTGATGTCGGCACGCTCGGCGCTCGGCAACGAGACCCAAGCGGAGCTCGAAGCCGCGATGTACGATCTCAACTCGGTCGCGCAGATCCTCTCGGAGGTCATGCTTTCCAATGCGCGCGGCCCCGGTCACTCCGGCCGCACCGCGAGCCAGGTGGCCGGTCAACCGGACCAGGGCAAAGATTGACCAGTGACCATGACCAAGCGTGATTACTACGAGGTGCTGGGCGTCGACAAGGCCGTCGGCGCCGCGGAGCTCAAGTCGGCGTACCGGAAGCTCGCGATCAAGTACCACCCCGATCGCAACCCTGGCGACGCCGCGGCCGAGGAGCGCTTCAAGGAGGCCAGCGAAGCCTACGAGGTGCTTTCGGACGGCGACAAGCGTGCCCGCTACGATCGTTATGGCCACCAGGGCGTGGCGGGGGTGGGGAGCGGCGGCTTCGATCCCACCATCTTTGCCGACTTCTCCGACATCCTGGGCGACCTCTTCGGCTTCGGCGGCGGGCGCCGCGGCGGCGGCGGCGAGATGCGCGGCGCCGACCTGCGCTACGACCTGACGCTCACCTTCGAGGAGGCGGTCTTCGGCGCGGAGATGACGTTGCGCATCCCGCGCCTCGAGACCTGCCCGCGCTGCGCCGGCAGCGGCAGCGCCGACAAGTCCGCGCCGGGCGTCTGCTCGGCATGCGGCGGCCGCGGCCAGGTGCGCTACAGCCAGGGCTTCTTCACCGTCGCCCGCACCTGCCCGCAGTGCCAGGGCGAGGGGCGGGTGATCGCCAATCCGTGCTCCGAGTGCCGCGGCGACGGGCGGGTCGAGCGCGAGCGCTCGATCTCGGTCAAGATCCCGCCGGGCGTCGACACCGGCGCCCGCCTCAGGCTCTCGGGCGAAGGCGAGCACGGCCGCCAGGGCGGACCGCCCGGCGACCTCTACGTGGTGCTTGCGGTCAAGCCTCACAAGCACTTCCGCCGCGAGGGCGCGAACGTCCACTCGCGCCTGGCGATCGGCTACGAGCAGGCTGTGCTGGGGACGACGGTCGAAGTGGACACGCTGCGCGGCAAGTCCGCGCTCGAGGTCCCACCCGGCACCGCGTACGGCCGCGACTTCCGGCTGCGCGGCGAGGGTGTCGACCGTCTCGACGGCAGCGGCCGCGGCGATCACCTGGTCAGCGTCCTGATCGAGGTGCCCAGCCCCCGCGACCTCTCCGACGAGGAAGTGCTGCTGCTCAGGCGCCTCGCCGAGCTGCGGGGTCATCCGGTGCGGGAGGACAAGACGGTGCTCGACCGCGTGAAGAACCTATTCGGATGATTCATACCAGGTAGCCGCCGTTCGATGCCTTACCTGCGCCGTGTCTACCGGCTTCCCGCCGCGCTCGAGGAATCCCTGGTCGCCGACCTGTGGCAGTCGGGAACGCTGGGCGTCTCGACCGAGAGCGAGCCGGACGGCCGGCTGCGGCTCACCGCCTGGTTCGAAAAGGCGCGGCGGCCGGTCCCGCAGCCCGGACCGAAGAGGCTCTCGAGTGTGGGAGGAGAGGAGGAGACGCTGAAGTCCGGAGGCGCGGAGCCGTTCCCAGTGGCGCTTCAGACCGCCATCGAGCTCCTCTCCGAAGACGAGCCGCCGGATACCGACTGGATGGCCGAGTACCGCCGGCAAGCCGTTCCTTTTCCGCTCGGCCGGACGCTGCTGATCGATCCTCGGGAGCCCGCGGCGGTGGCCGCGGCGCTGCCGGTTCCTGCCGGCCGGCGGCTGCTCCGGGTGCCGGCGCGCACCGCCTTCGGCATCGGCAGCCACGAATCGACGGTCCTGGCGCTCGCGCTGCTCGAGTCGTCCGAGGTCGCCGGCCGCTCGGTGCTCGACGTCGGCACCGGCACCGGCATCCTCGCCTTCGCGGCGCTCGCCTTTGGCGCGGCGCGGGCGGTCGCTTTCGATGCCGATCCGGTGGCGGCCTTCCAGGCCCGGGTCAACAGCCGGCTCAACAGCCTTCATCCTCTCCTGTTCGCCGGGCGCGCCGCGGCGCTCGCGCCTCGCTCGCCCCGGCCTGCGGCAGTCGGTTTCGACGTCGTGGCCGTCAACGTGGTGCCGGAAGAGATCCAGCCCGATCTCGCCGACCTGCTGCCGCTCCTCGCTCCCGGCGGCGTGCTCATCCTGTCCGGCCTGCTGGCCGAGCGTGCGGCCGAAACGTCGGCGCGGCTCGCGGCGCTCGGCCTCGTGGAGGCGGGCGAGGGCGGGAGGGTCGCCGCGGGCGATTGGGTGGCCCTCAAATTCGTGTGGCCGGCGCCTTGATCACGCTGCTCGTCGATCCGCAGCGCTTCGCGTCCGGGGACGGCGACGAACGCGCCGAGCCAGCCAAGGCATCTGCGGGCGGAGCGTCCGGCCCGTTGCAGGCCCCGCTTCCCATCTTGCCCCTCCTGATCGTCGAGGGCGACGCCTACCGCCATCTGTTCCGTGCCCGCCGGGTCGGCGCCGGCGAGCGGTTGCGGGTGGTCGACGGCGAGGGGCAGGCGCGCTGGGGCGAGGTCATCCGGGTGGGCCGGAGCGCGGCGATGGTGGAGCTGGCGGAGCCGGCCCCGCCCAACGAGCCGCGGCTGCATCTGGAGCTGCTGGTCGCCACGCTGCGGCCCGAGCGCGCTTCGTGGCTGGTCGAGAAGGCGACCGAGATCGGTGCGAGCGCCGTGCGTTTCCTCAACACCGAGCGCGGCCCGCGCAGCTTCGGCGCCGGCACTGCCGAGCGTCTGCGCCGCGTGGCCGCCGCCGCCGTCGAGCAATGCCACCGCGCCCGCTGTCCCCAGGTCACCGGCCCGCACCCCTTCGCAGAGGTAGCCGCCCTGGCCGCCGGTGCCACCCGCCGCTGGCTCCTGGATCCAGCGGGGCCGGTTCAAGGTTTCGGGAGCCTCTCACCAGGGCAAGCACCCTCGGAAGCCCCAAGCGAGTCGCTTCTCGTAGGCCCCGAAGGCGGCTGGTCCCCCGCCGAGATCGAGTCCCTGGAGACCGGAGGTTGGCGCCGAGTCTTCCTGGGCCCCAGGGTCCTCCGCATCGAGACGGCCGTCTTAGCCGGAGCCGCCCTGCTTCTTCTCCGAAGCGAGCTCTAACACCACAGGTCGCCGGAGAGACCAGCGACCGTAGGTGGGGAGAGCCGAGGGGTCTCCTCCGGAGGTAGGTAGACGGGGGGGCGTTTTGGGGCTAGCATCGTCATAGCCTAAAGGAGGTGGTCCTTGGCCCCGCCCAATCCCTTTGCCAATGTCCGCTGGATCTGGAAAGACGGGAAGCTCGTCGAGTTCGAGAAGGCCACTGTCCACGTCCTGACCCATGCGCTGCATTACGGCTCAGGGGTCTTCGAAGGCATCCGCTGTTACCGCACGGTCAACCCCGAAACCAGCGAGGTGACGCCGTCCATCTTCCGGCTGCCCGAGCATCTCAGCCGGCTCGTGCTTTCCGCCAAGGTCTATCGCATGGAGCTGCCGTTCTCCGTTCCGGAGCTCCGCGATGCGATCCTCGAAACCATCCTCGGCAACGGTTTCGAGGCCTGCTACATCCGGCCGCTGGTCTTCCGCGGCTTCGGCTCCATGGGGGTCAATCCGCTGCGCTCCCCGGTCGAGGTGGTGATCGCCGCCTGGCCATGGGGCAAGTACCTGGGCGACGAAGCGCTCAACCAGGGCGTCGATGCCTGCGTCTCGTCATGGCGCCGGCCATCCTCCAGCACCTTGCCGGCGATGGCCAAGGCGACCGGCAACTACCTCAACTCGCAGCTCATCAAGATGGAAGCGGTCACCAACGGCTTCGTCGAGGGGATCGCCCTGGATGCCGGCGGCTACGTCAGCGAAGGCTCCGGCGAGAACCTCTTCCTCGTCCAGGGCGGCGTCTTGTTGACGCCACCGGTGTCGGCCTCCATGCTGCCGGGCATCACGCGCGACGCCATCATCACCCTCGCCCGCGACGCCGGCATCGAGGTGCGGGAGCAGGTGGTCCCGCGCGGCCTGCTCTACACCTGCGACGAGATGTTCTTCACCGGCACCGCTGCCGAGATCACGCCGGTGCGTTCGGTGGACCGCATCGCGGTGGGGTCCGGCCGCCCCGGCGAGGTCACGCTGCGGCTGGCGGCGGAGTTCATGGGCATCATCTCGGGCGAGATCAAGGACCGGCACGGCTGGCTGTACCCGGTCTCCCCGGCGGCGCCCGCCGGTCCCGCCGGTCGACGCCGCGGCGAGGCAGGGTCCGAGACCCGCGAGGAGCTTCTGGCCGTCGCCGGCCAGCCCGGCGCCGACGGCGCCGGCTGAGCGAGGAGCGACCGCGATGAACATCAACGACCTGCTCAAGATGGCGGTCGAGCGCAAGGCCTCGGACCTCCATCTCAAGGTGGGCAGCCACCCGGTCCTGCGCATCGACGGCGAGCTGGCGCCGCTTGGCGAGCTCAAGCGCCTGATGCAGGAAGACACCATCGCCATGGCGTTCTCGATCATGAACGCCCGCCAGAAGCAGCGCTTCAAGGAGGACCTCGAGCTCGACATCGCCTACTCGGTGCCCGGCCTCGGGCGCTTCCGCTGCAACGTGTTCCAGCAGCGCGGCGCGGTCGGGCTGGTGATGCGCGTCATCCCGGCGCGCATCATGAGCGTGCGCGAGCTGATGCTGCCGCCGGTGCTCGAACAGATCTGCGAGGAGCGCCGCGGCCTGGTGCTGTGCACCGGCACGACCGGCTCCGGCAAGTCGACGACGCTGGCGGCGATGGTCGACTACATCAACAACAGCCGCGGCGAGCACATCATGACGATCGAGGACCCGATCGAGTTCCTGCACCGCGACAAGAAATCGATCGTCAACCAGCGCGAGATCGACGTCGATACCCGCGGCTTCGCCACCGCGCTGCGCGCCGCCCTGCGCCAGGACCCGGACGTGCTGCTGGTGGGCGAGATGCGCGACTTCGAAACCATCGAGACGGCGCTGCTGGCCGCCGAGACCGGCCACCTGGTCTTTTCCACCCTGCACACCCTCGACGCCACCGAGACCGTCAACCGCATCATCTCGGTCTTCCCGCCGCACCACCAGAAGCAGATCCGCATCCAGCTGTCGCAGGTGCTCAAGGCCATCATCTCGCTGCGCCTGGTGCCGCGGGCGGACGGCCTGGGCCGGGTGCCGGCGTCGGAGGTCCTGATCTCCACCGCCTACATCCGCGAGTGCATCGAGAACAAGGAAAAGACGAAATACATCCGCGAGCAGATTGCCCTGGGCACCAGCCAGTACGGCATGCAGACCTTCGACCAGTCGCTGTTCCAGCTGTACAAGAGCGGCCTGATCACCTTGGACGAGGCGCTCAAGCGCGCCACCAACCCGGACGAGTTCAAGCTCAAGATCCAGGGCGTGCAGTTCACCGCCGACATTTCACGCGACCAGATGGAGGAGTCGCTGGCGATTGCCGGCGACGGCGACCTGCTGACCGGCCCCGCCAGCTTCGAGCTCGAGCAGCATTGAGCGCCGCCGGCGGCGAGGCCCATCCCCCGTGCTACGACCGGGCCTGCCGGCTGCTCGCCCTGCGGCCCCATTTCGCGAGCGAGCTGGCGGGCAAGCTGGCGCGGCGCGGCTATCCCCGGCCCGAGATCGAGCAGGCGCTGGCGCGGCTGACGCGGGAGGGCTGGCTCGACGACGCCGCGGCGGCGCGCGGCCTGGTCGCCTCGCTCCTCGCGCGCGGCGCCCTGGGGCGTGCCCGGCTGCGCGCCGAGCTCGAGCGGCGCGGCGCCGCTCCCCAGGCCG
>DATKFK010000875.1:0-14684 GCA_035544375.1 Thermoanaerobaculia bacterium | reverse complement strand
GTGCTCGAGGACGAGGACCAGAGAGGGCTCGCGCACTTCCTCGAGCACATGTGCTTCGACGGCACTCGCAAGTTCCCCAAGTTCGAGATCACCAAGTACCTGGAGGCGATCGGCATGCGCCTCGGGCCCGACTTCAATGCTTTCACCGATTTCGACGAGACGGTCTACATGATCAAGGTGCCGACGGACAAGCCGGAGTTCGTCGACAAGGGCATCGAGATCCTTTCCGAGTGGGCTCACCAGGTGAGCTTCGATCCGGAGGAATTCGAGCGGGAGCGCCGCGTGGTGATCGAGGAGTGGCGCCTGGGCCGCGGGGCGGCAGCGCGCATGCGCGACCGGCAGCTGCCGATCGTGCTCGCGGGCTCGCGCTACGCCGACCGCCTGCCGATCGGCACGCTCGCCAGCCTCGAGCAGGCCAAGCGCGAGGCGCTGGTGCGCTTCTATCACGATTGGTACCGCCCGGACCTGATGGCGGTCGTCGCCGTCGGCGACTTCGGCGCCTACGGCCGGGAGCGGCTCGAACGGCAGCTGCGGCAGGGCTTTGCCGGGCTCGCCAACCCGACGCCCGAGCGGCCGCGCGCCTCCTTCCCCGTGCCCGCGCATGCCGACACGCGCTTCGCGATCGCCACCGACAGCGAGGCGACGAGCAGCCGCGCCGCCATCGAGGTGATGCAGCCCAAGCAGCCGGAAGGCACCGTCGGCGACTTCCGCCGCGAGCTGGTCGAGAGCCTCTATCACGGCATGCTCAACGCGCGCCTGAGCGAGCTGGCGCGGCGTCCCGATCCGCCCTTCCAGTTCGCTGCCTCGCTCAGCGGTTCCTTCGTCCGCCCGATCGACGTCGAGCGCGAGGTCGCGGCGGTGCCCAACGGCGGGCTGTTGCCGGGACTCACGGCGCTGCTCGCCGAGGTCGAACGGGTGCATCGCCACGGCTTTTCGGCCGTCGAGCTCGAACGGGAGAAGGCCGCCCACCTGCGGCAGCTGGAAAAGGAATATGCCGAGCGCGACAAGATCGAGTCCGAGCGCCGCGCCGGCGAGATCCAGGACCTGTTCCTGGAAGCCCGGGCGACGCCCGGCGAAGCCTTCGAGCTGGCGCTCGGCCGCCAGCTCCTGCCCGGTGTCTCTCTCGACGAGGAGAACCGGCTCGCGGCGAGCTGGAGCTCCGAGGCGAACCGGGTGATCGAGATCAATGCTCCGGCCAGGCCCGACGTGCCGGTGCCGGCCGAGGCGAAGCTGCGGGAGGTCTTCGCCGCCGTCCAGAGCGGTGACGCCGCTCCCTGGGTCGACCGCACCCGCGAGGGTCCGCTCGTCCCGGAGCCGCCCAAACCGGGGACCATCGTCGCCGAGACCCGGATCGCCGAGCTGGGGGTGACCGAATGGCGGCTTGGGAACGGCGCGCGGGTGGTGCTCAAGCCCACTGATTTCAAGAACGACGAGGTTCTCCTCTCCGGCTTCAGCCCGGGCGGGCTGTCGCTGGTGCCCGAGGCGAGCTTCACCTCCGGCCGGCTGGCGTCGGCGCTGGTGCGAGAGGGCGGCCTGGGCGGCTTCGACGCGGTGACGCTGCGCAAGGCGCTGAGCGGGAAGTCGGCCGAGGCCGGCGCCGCCCTCACCGGCTTCGAGCAGGCCGTGCGCGGCATGGCCTCGCCGCGCGACCTCGAGACCATGTTCCAGCTCGCGTATCTGTCGCTCACCGCGCCGCGGCGCGACCCGGACGCCTACCGCTCGGCATTGGTCCGGCTCAAGGCAGCGCTCGAAAACCGCTCGTCGCAGCCGCAGGTCGTGTTCGCCGACAAGATGCAGGAGGCGGTCCACCCTGGCGATCCGCGGGAGCGCCCGCTCACCGTCGAGCGGCTGGCCGAGCTCGACTACGACACCGCCTTCCGCATCTACCAGGAGCGCTTCGCCGACGCCTCGCAGTTCACCTTCTTCCTGGTCGGCAACTTCACCCTCGACCAGATCCGGCCGCTGGTGCTCTCCTACCTCGGCAGCCTGCCTTCGCTGGGCCGCAAGGAGAGCTGGCGGCCGGTGGGCGGCAGGCCGCCGGCCGGCGTCGTCCACGTCTCCGCGGTCAAGGGCAAGGAGCCCAGGAGCACCGTGCGGATCGTCTTTTCAGGCGAGGGCCACTACTCCCGCGAGAACCTCCACGACCAGACGGCGTTGCTGCGCCTGGTGGACCTGCGGCTGCACGAGGTGCTGCGCGACGAGATGGGCGGCGTCTACGGCGTGAGCGTCAGCGGCACGCTCGATTTCCGGCCGTACGAGCGGTATGCCGTGACCATCGGTTTCTCCTGCGCGCCGGAGAAGGTCGAGGTGCTCACCCGGGCGGTCTTCCAGGAGATCGAATCCCTGAAGGGCCGCGGCACCGACCAGGACCACATCGACAAGATCAAGGCTGCCGAGCGACGCGAGCGCGAGACCAACCTCAAGGACAACGCCTTCTGGCTCTCGGTCCTCCCCAACTATTACCGCTCCGGCTGGGACCCGCGCGGCATCCTGCAATACGACGAGCTGATCGCACGCACGAGCTCCGACCGGCTAAAGGCGGCGGCCCGCGAGTACTTCCCGGCCAACCGCTACGTCATCGGCGTCCTGTCGCCGGAGAGCGGGCCTGCCGCTGGCGAGGCGCCGGCCGCGCCGCCGGCGCAGCAGGGAGCCGCGCCGTCGCGGCCGCCGGGCCGATGAGGGTGCCCCGCGGCGATGCGGGCGGGGCCGCGGCGGTCGCGACGATCGCAGTCGGGGCGGGCGTGCAGAGGTGGGGCGTCGCCGGCGGCGGAGAGCCTCCCGGCCAAGCCGAGACGAGGACACCCACGAGGTCGCCCAGCAGCGCCAGCGCGAGCGCCACCCAGATCTTCATCGGTCCCTCCACCGGTCGGGCCCGCTGGTTGCGGGCCCGGCCTTCCGCTCTGCATGAGTGGAACCCCGGAGGCGACGGTTTCCTGCTGGCAGCCTGTCAGGGCTGGGGCTGGGGCGGCGAGGTGGTGCCGGCGAGCGGCGAGTTGGAGCCGTCGACGCGCAGCAGCCTGAAGCCGGTGCCGTCGTCCAGGGCGGAGAGCGGGATGGCCTCGCGCCGCAGCTCGACGCCCGGAAGCCGGCGCAGCTCCGGCGGCGCCGCGGCGGCGTCGAGCACCACGACCCGGTAGCCGGCAGCGGTCAGGCGCTCGACCTGGGCAGGCGTCGGCAGCCCCTCGTAGGCGATGTAGGGGGTGTAGAACATCGCCTCGAGCGGCCGATCGAGGTGAAACAGCACCACCGGCCCGGGGCCGAGCCGCGCCGGCAGCTCGCGCAGCGCGCGGACCCACGGCGGGTTGCGGTCGTACGCCGGACGGATCTTCATCCGCTCGACCGTGTAGCGCAGCTGCAGCAGGGGCAGCAGCAAGAGCACTGCCCAGCGCAGCGCCTTCGCGGCGGGGCGCTGCAACGGACGGCGGTCCCACAGCCACAGCCAGAAGCTCGCCTCGACGATGAACAGCGCCGGCGCCGCGATCATCACGTAGCCGCCGAGCTTGGTGGCGGCGAGCGAGAAGGCCGCGTAGGGCAGCAGCAGCCAGGTGGCGAGCGGCAGCAGCCGCAGCGAGTCCCTGGGGGCGCCAACCGACCCGTGGGCAGCGTCGGGGCCGTGCGACGGCGGCTCCGTAATCTTCGTTTGCGGCCCGCCGGCGGGCGCCTGCCTGCCGGAGCGCGCCTTCCATTCCCGCCAGGCCGCAAGGGCCAGGACCGCCAGGAACCAGGCGACCGGCAGGTAGATGAGCTCGCCGAAGAAGCGCGGCATCTTGAGGATGTAGTAGAGCGGCGACCCGCCGAGGCCCTCGATCGGCACCCGCAGGTGCTGGAGGTTGTAGGCGGATTCCCAGCTCGCTTCCCGCGAGAACGCCTGGCGGATGTAGACCTGCCAGGGCAGCGCCACCGCGGCGCAGGCGGCGGCAATCGCCAGCAGGCCGCCGGCGATCCGGCGCGGCGGCTGGCGGCGCCAGGCGAGCGCCAGCCAGACCGGGATCGGCAGCAGGCCCGGCAGCCACTTCGCCAGCACCGCCAGACCCGTCGCGGCGCCGATCGCCAGCGTCGCCAGCGTCGCCAGCGCGAAGGCCCACCTGGCGCCCTGGCTGCCCTTCGCGGCGCGGCCCGGCGCGGCGCCCGGGCCGCCGCGGGCGGGCGGTCCGCCGCCCGGGGCGCCGGCGCGATCGGCGGCGCTCACCTGCAGCACCGCGAAGAGGATCCCCAGCTCGACGAAGAAGATCAGGGCGTTGTCGACGTGATCGACCGCCACCCTGCCGCCCGGCAGCTGCAGCAGGTAGCCGTTGACCGCTTGGAGCGCCGCGGCGAGCAGGCCGGCTCGCCGGCCCGCGAGGTAGGAACCGATGACGTAGGTGAAAAAGATGGCCAGCGCCGACAGCAGCAGGCTCGGCAGACGCATCGCGATCTCGTCGGCGCCCAGCACGCGCATGCCCGCCGCCATCATCCACAAGGCGAGCGGCGGCTTGTGCAGCCAGACGTGATTGGCACGCCAGTCGCGAAAGTCGTAGGGCAGGACCGGATGGTCGTACAGGGTCGGGACGAGCGGGTGCTCGATAAGGTGCTTCGCCACCAGCGCGTGGTAACGCTCGTCCCAGGTGTGCAGGAAGAGGTCGCAGCCGGCGTACATGCGCAGCACGAGGCCGGCGGCCACGATCGCCGCGGCCGCGGCCTCGGGGCGGCCGCGCCGCCAGGTACGCCAGGCGTACCAGAAGAGCAAGCCGGCGGCGGCGAGCGCCGCCAGCCCCCAGACCAGGTTCAGGTTGAGTCCTCCCGCGCAGACCGCGGTAGCCTAGCAGAGGCCGCAGCGGGGAATCCGGGCCGGCGCAAGAAAACGCGCAGTGCGCGGTTTCAGCAATGAGCAGCTCGTGGCCGCGCCGGCCCGATCGGCTCAGGTCTCAGCACAACAACGCCGAGTGCGGTCCGCACGCGGCAGGGTCCAAGGAGTGGCGCGTGCGACCGCCCGCACGCGGCCGTTCGAGACGGCGCGGCCGATCAGTGAAAACACCAAGGACGGCTGTCGGCGGCGTGTGCCCAAGCGGGCGCCGCCGCGGTAGGGGGAAGTCTGTCCGCAACGAGCAGGAGGAGGCACGAGCAATGAACGCTTTTCGATGGCTACTGTTTTCCCCCTCGAACCCGGGCAGCCCGACCGGGCCCGCCCGGCGCGCCACGAACGCCTGGGGTTCCGCGAGCTCCGGCGGCGGCGACTCCGGCCTTGCCGCGGTCCCCAGGATCCGTTGGGCTGCCGGCGCCGCGGGCCTGCTGCTGCTGCCGGCGGCGGGCCTGTGCGCCGCGGGCATTCCCACCAACCTGCCGGCCTGCCCGGTGCCCGGATCCATCCAGCACGTCGTGTTCATGATCAAGGAGAACCGCACGTTCGACAACTACTTCGGTAAGTTCTCCGGCGCCAACGGCTCGACCACCGCGCTCGACTCGGCGGGCCATGTGGTGCCGCTGGCCCCGGCGAGCGACACCAATTTCGGCTGCGACATCGACCACTCCTGGCAGGGAGCGAACCTGGGATGGGACTGCGGCAACATGGACAAGTTCGACCTGATCAGCTATAGCAAGGACAAGAAACCTTGCGACACCAGCCAGCCGGCACCCTACAACAACCACAGCCTGACCCAGTTCAGCCAGTCCGACATCCCCAACTACTGGGCCCTCGCCCAGCACTTCACGCTCGGCGACAACATGTTCTCGTCGCTGCTCGGTCCGAGCTACCCCAATCACATGTTCACCGTGGCGGCGCAGAGCGGCGGCTTCACCCACGGCCAGGGCGCGGTCAACAACCCCTTCGTTCCCAACAAGGGTCCCAATCCCACGGGCGGCTGGGGCTGCGACGTGCCCAACCAGGTGGTGGACACGATCCCCTTCGGCAACCACGTCTGCCCGGTGACCGATCCTCTCGGCAGTCACTCGTCCTGCTGGGACAACGTGCCCACCCTGCCGGACGAGATCGACGCCACCCCCAACCTCGACTGGCGGTACTACGCCCCGGGTCCTGGTCCCAACGGCTACATCTGGTCGACGCTCAACGCCTTCTCGCAGATCCGCAACAACCCGGCGCGGTGGAAGAAGGTGGTCCCCTACACGCAGTTCGAAAGTGACCTGTACAACAATGGCCTGAAGGCCATCTCGTGGGTGGTTTTCCCCGGCACGCTCAGCGAGCACGCGCCGGCCAGCGTCTGCGCCGGCGAGAACTACACCGTCGAGCTGCTCAATGCCCTGCAGGCGAGCCCCTACTGGTGCAACACCGCGGTGTTCCTCACCTGGGACGATTTCGGCGGCTTCTTCGATCACGTGCCGCCGCCCAACCAACCCAACGCCGACGTCTACGGGCCCGGCCCCCGGGTGCCGCTGCTGGTCATCTCGCCCTACGCGCGCTCCGGCTTCATCGACTCGCGGCAGTTCGATTTCACCAGCATGCTGCGCTTTGCGGAGGTCACCTTCAACCTGCCGGCGCTCACCCCGCGCGACGCCGGCGCTCACGATATGATGAGCACCTTTGATTTCAACCACGTGACGCCGCGGCTGTTCCTGACGCAGCGGACCTGCCCGGCGCCGCCTCCGGGGTTGCCTCCTGGCGTGGCCGACGACTTCGACGATTAGCCTTCGCGCCCGAACGGCCCGCCCTCCGCCTGCCGGCTGCGGCCAGGCACGGAGCGGCGGGCCATCCTCCGGACGGCGCGGCGTCGCGGGCTCGCCGCGCCGCGCCTGGTGACCAAGGAAGACGAGGACCGCTATGCGGCGGCAACGGTGGTTCCGGCTCTTGCGGCTCCCGATGCAGGCGTGGCGGGAGGCGTGGCGGGTGTTGGCAGTCCTGACGGCCCCGGCGGCCATGCTGCCGGCGGTGGTGGTTGTGGCGGCGGCGGCGGCGGTCCTGCTCTTGCCGGCGGCGGCCGACGCTGCGCCGGCGGGCAGGTTGATCGGCACGGTGCGCGGACCGGACGGCGGCGTGCTGCCCGGCGCGACGGTGACCGTCTCCTCGCCGGCGCTGATCGGCGGACCGCGCGCCGCCGCGAGCGGAACCGACGGCACCTTCGCCTTCCCCGGCCTCGATCCCGGCGTCTACAGCGTCGAGGTCGAGCTCGCGGGCTTCCGCACCGCCCGGCTGGCCGGGGTGCGGGTCAGCCTCGACCACGCCACCGCCGTCTTCCCGCGCCTCGAGACGGGAGAGCTGCGCGAGCAGATCACGGTCAGCGCCGAGCGGCCGGTGATCGATCCGACGCAGGTCGCCGCCGGCCAGGTCTTCACCGCCGAGTTCGTCGACCGCTCGTCGATCGGCGCCGACGACCGCAACTACCAGTCGGTGGTCGGCAGCGCCGCCGGCGCGATCACGACCGAGATCACCGCCGACCCGTCCATCTTCGGCTCGACCATCGGCGAGAACGTCTACCTGATCGACGGCCTGGACACCACCGACCCGTACACCGCCACCTACGGCACCAACTTCAACTTCGACGCCATCCAGGAGGTGTCGCTGCTGACCGCCGGCTTCGAGGCGGAGTACGGCCGGGCGACCGGCGGCGTGGTCAACGTCGTCACCAAGTCCGGCGGCAACGACTTCCATGGCACCTTCGACACCCGCTACCGCAACGACGCCTTTGCCGCGAAGGGACAGCACTTCGACCCCGAGGCCGCCGGCCACAGCAGCTTCCTGCTGCCGGCCGCTACCTTCGGCGGCCCGCTGCTGCACGACCGGCTGTGGTTCTTCACCTCGGCCGCGCTCGAGGACCAGAAGCTGACGCCGACCGACTCGCCGACCGTCAACCACCTGCGCAGCGAGGACTACCTGGGCAAGCTGAGCTGGCAGCTCGACGAGCGTTGGCGGGCCGTGATCAAGGCGTCATCGAGCCCGGCGACCCTGGCCGGATTCAACGCCAGCCAGTTCGTGGAGCCGCAGGCGGCGGCGACCGAGCGCCAGCGCGCGACGATCTTCCAGGCCGATCTGTCGGCCCTGCTGTCGAGCCGGATGGTCTGGGAGCTGCAGCTCGGCGACAACGAGCGGCGGATCGCCGACGGGCCGGCGAGCGGCGACCTCGCCACACCCGGGGTGATCGACCAGGCGACACAGATCAGCTCGGGCAACTACACCGCGATCACGTCGAGCGACCGCCGCCGCCAGGAGGCGCAGACCAGCCTCACGCTGCTCGCCGGCGGGCCGGGCGGCGATCACGAGCTGAAAGGCGGCGCCTCCTACGGGCACCTGTCGCTGGCGACCCTCGCCAACGTCCCCGGCGGCGGCACCTACACCGACAACGATGGACCCTCGCTGTGGAGCGCCACGCCGTGGCTGCCGAGCGCCACGTTCACCGGCGGCATCGCCGGCGGCTACCTGCAGGACGCCTGGCAGCCGCTTCAGGCGCTCACCGTCAAGGCGGGGCTGCGCTACGACGAGGTGACCTATCACAACGACGCCGGCAGCCGGATCGCTGATCTGCACTCGCTGCAGCCGCGTCTCGGCGTCGCCTGGGACCCGAGCGGCGACGCGCGCACCGTGCTGCGCGGCAGCTATAGGTTGTTCATGCACCCCGGCGCACTGTCGGTGCCTCTCTACTCGCGGCTCAGCTATGCGCCCACCACCCGGTACCTCTCCTGCACGAACGTGGTGGCGGCCGGGCTGACCGACCCGGCGGCCATCGCCGCACGCTGCCAGGCCTTCGCGGCGGCGAACGGCGGCACGGTGATCGCGGACCCGTTGCACCGCGACCCCAACGGCTACGGCTTCCTGGACGTGCTGAACACCGCCCCCAACGTGGTGGACCCGAACCTCCAGCCGACCGTGGCCCGCGAGCTGACCGCCGGCGTCCAGCAGCGCCTGGGCGAGCGCTCGGCGCTCGACCTCACCTGGGTCTACAAGCGGACGCGCAACATCCTCGAGGACACCTGCGTCGAAAACCTGCTGGGGCTCACGCCGGACCCCGGCTTGCTGAACTGCCCCTACAAGGTGCTGACCAACCCGGCCGCGGCACGCCGCGACTACCACGGGCTGGTGCTGCGGCTCGACAGCCGCGCCGGCGACTGGCTGTACCTGGTGGCCTCCTACACCTACGCGGTGTCGAAGGGCAGCGTCGAGTACACGCAAGGGGCCGGGAGCGAGTTCGACGTCTTCCCGGTGCACTTCGTCAACACCTACGGTTTCCTCTCCGACGACGTCCGCCACCGCGTCAAGCTCAAGGGTTTCGTCAAGCTGCCGGGCCGGGTCAGCGTCGGCTTCAACGCCATCTACCAGTCGCCGTTCGACTACAGCGTGCTCGAGGCGCTCGCCCCGCCGCTCTACGGCAACGAGTTCCTGGAGCCGCGCGGCAGCCGGCGGGCCAACGGCACCCTCTACACCGAGCTCGAGGTGCGCAAGGCTTTCCAGCTCGGGCGCGTGGAGCTCGAGCTCATCGGCAGCGTCGAGAACGTCCTGGGCAACCAGCCGGCCGTGGCCGTCTGCCAGTATGCGAGCGGCTGCACCTCGACCGGCGGCGACCAGCTGGCGCTCGGGGCGCCCACCGACTACCAGCAGCCCCGCAACTACGAGGTGGGGGTGCGCTTGCTCTTCTGACCAGGCGCCGCTGGCCGCCGGAAGGCTACTCGCCGAGCGCGGCGGTGAGCGCCTGAAGCGCCGCCTGGTCGCCACGCTCGAGCGCGAGCTCGGCCTCGAGGCTCAGCCGGTCACGGAAGACGGTGGCCACGGCGCGCACCTGTCCGCCGGCGGAGAAGACGACGGCGGCGTCGCGGGCGGCGAGCGAGCCCGCGACCCGCACCGCGACGCCGGCGGCGGGCGCATGGCCGACGTAGGAGATCTGCACGTCGTAGTGCTGGCTCCAGAAGAAGGGCGCGGCGGCAAAGCTCTCGCGGCGGCCCAGGATGTTGGCGGCGGCGGTCTGCCCCTGCCGCTCGGCGACCACCCAGTGCTCGACGCGCAGGCGCTCGCCGGTGTGCGGGTCGGGCCAGCGGGCGATGTCGCCGGCGGCGTAAATGCCCGGTGCGGAGGTCTGCAGGTACTCGTCCACCAGGACGCCATGATCGACGGCCAGGCCGGCGGCCTCGGCCAGCTGCAGCGCCGGCCGCACGCCGACGCCGATCACCACCAGCCCGGCGGGCAGGCGCTCGCCGCCGGCGAGGGTCACCGCCTCGGGATCGATGGCGGCGGCCTGCTGGCCGAGGCGGAAGGCGACGCCGTGCTCTTCGTGCAGGGCGCGCACGAAGCTGCCGATCTCGTGGCCCATGGCCCGCGCCAGCGGCACCGGCCCGCGGCCGACGACGGTCACGTCGAGCTGGCGGGCGCGCAGCGACGCCGCCACCTCGAGGCCGATGAAGCTGCCCCCAAGGACCACGGCGCGCGGCGCTGCCGTGGTGGGGGCGGCCGCGCGAAGCTCGTCGACGCGGGCGATGATCGCCCGGCTGTCGGCGAGGGTCCGCAGGTAGTGGACGTGCGGCAGGTCGCCGCCCGGCAGCTGCAGGCGCACCGGTGCGGCGCCGGTCGCGAGGAGCAGGGCGCCCCAGCCGAGGGTGGCGCCGCCGGCCAGGGTGACGGTGCGCTGCCGGGGGTCGATCGCCGTCACGCGCTCGCCGAGCCGCAGCTCGATCCGCCGCTCGTCGTAGAGCTCGCGCGGGTGGAGCGGGATCCATTCCTCGGGGGCGTTGCCGGCCAGGTAGTCCTTGGAGATGTTGGGGCGGTCGTACGGCGGCGAGTCGTCGGCGCCGATCATGGTGACCGGGCCGGCGTAGCCGTCGCGGCGCAGGCGCTGAGCGGCGGCGTTGCCGGCGGCGCCGGCGCCGACGATGACGACCGATTCGGGCAGTCCGGACGCCGCCACTCCGGCTGCCGCCAGACCGCCAGCCGGCCGCGCTGGCGTGGCTGGCGAGGATGACGATAGCGCCGCTGTTAGCGGTGTTTGCGGCTGGGCCGGCGGCAGCTTTTCGCGCACCGTGACGCGGTCACCCTGGCGCTCGACCCGGTAACAGGCGACCGGGTTCAGGGCGGGCGCCCGCAGCGGCTCGCCGCTGCGCAGGCTGAAGCAGGCGTGGTGCCAGGGGCAGCGGACGGTGTCGCCGACCAGCAGCCCCTCGGCCAGCGGGCCGCCGTAGTGAGTGCAGTGAGCGGCGATGGCGAAGACCTCGTCGCCGACCCGCACCAGCAGCACCGGCTCGCCGCCGGCGTGGCCCAGCAGGCCGCCGCCGGGAATCTCGGCAAGGGACACGCCTTGGGAAAGATCGGGACCGCTCAGCTGCTGCTCGCCGCTCATGCCGGGCCTCCTCTCACTGCTCGCCGCCAGGAGCTAAGGCGCGCGGTGTATCGATGTCCGGCGGAGCAGCCAGAGCGAGCAGCCCAGAAGCAGCGCCGCGAGCAGGGCGAGCCCCCGCGCGCCGACCGCCGGCACGGCCGCGACCGCCGCCAGGCTGGTGGCGGTCCAGGTCCCGCCGGTGCCGGTGAAGGGGCCGCTGGTGACCGCGAAGGTGCCGCTCATGGTGCTGCCGGGGTTGACGGCAGGGGAGGTCGAGGCGCCGCTCTCGGCGCTGCGGCCGCGTGTTGCGGCGGAGGTCAGGGTGCCGGTGAAGGTCGCCGCGCCGAAGCTGGGGCTGCCCATCACCGCCCCCATGCTCACCTGGTTGCCGCTCACGGTGCCGCTTAGGTTGGCCGACATGGCCGGCGGGCAGCCCGTGCCGGAGGTCTGAGTGACGTCGATGCCGCCGGTGAACTGGCTGCCGGTCTGGTTGACGTTGGTCGTGCCCTGGAAGCCGCAGCCGCCCGTCACCGCGCCCCCCGCCGCGCCTTTGGCCACCGTCTGCATCTGGACCGACCACGAGCCGGTCACGTCGAGGCCCTGGGCCCGTGCCGGTCCGGCCGGCAGCAGCAGCGAGAGCAATGCGCAACCGGTCACGAAACCGCCGCTAACCCTCGTCATCCGTGCCTCCTACGGGCGAACGACCTGCGCCCCGCCCGTCCTATGGCGAAGCCTAACACGGCACACCGGAGACGTTGCAGAGCGGCTCAGCTCAAGGCCAACCAGCGGCGCAGGGCGTCGTCGGCGGCGCGCAGCTCGGCCTCATCACATTTTCCGAGCTGATTGGCAATCGCGGAACGCGGTACGCTGACGATCTTGTCGACCATGATCTGCGACGCCCTGAGGAGCCCGGTGCGTTCGCCGGGCGGCAGGGCGATGCGGAACAGGGGTGCGTCGACGCAGTCGGAGGTGATCGGGCAAATCGTGACGCTGCTGTGAGTGGGGTTGAACAGATCCGACTGCACCACGAGCGCCGGGCGGGGCTTGCCGGTATACGGACCCTTCGCCGCCACCACGACAATGGCGCCCCGCGTCACTTCCAGCCTCGGGTGTCGGCTGCGTGCTCGAGAAAATCGAGAGTGTCCCTCTCGGATCGGCGGCGGCTGACCAGGAGCGATTGCCGGCGCGCTTCCGCCGCGGGATCCGGAGCCTCCTCGCCGGCGAGACCGGCAGCCAGGATCTCGCGTGCCAACTCGCTCTTGGTCTTGCGGCTTCGCCGCGCCTCGCGGGCAAGCGAGCGGTCGAGCTCGGCGCCGATACGAATGGTCAGAGCGGATGAAACCTTCCGCGGTCGCTTCACTGTCATACGGTAAGACATCTCGGACCTGGGAGCAAGCACCGTGCGCCAGCGGCCGAGCGAGCGCTCAGAGCTGGATCCGCGAGAAGAGGTAGCTGCCCACCGCCACGGAAACCGCCGACAGGGCCGCGAGCACCGCTAGGTCGGTGGCGGCGCCGAAGTGGGAGATGCCGATGAGGGCGCTGCGCAGGCCGTCGACGCCGTAGGCGAGCGGATCGACGCTGGCGACGAGCGCCAGGGGCCGCGGCACGTGGGACAGCGGAAACAGCGCCCCGGACAGGAAGAAGACCGGCATCACCAGGAAATTCATCACCAGCTGGAAGCCCTGGAAGTCCTGCAGCACCGAGGCGATGGCGGTGCCGAGCGCGGTGAACAGCACGGCGATCAGCGCCATGAAGGCCAGCGCCCTGGGCAGGGCCGCGAAGCCGCTGGCGCGGAAGCCGGCCAGCGAGCAGATCGCGAAGACCACGAGGCCCTGGATCACGGCGACCGTCGCCCCGCCCAGGGTGCGGCCGATCATGATCGTCAGGCGGGGCACCGGGGCCACCAGCGTCTCCTTGAGAAAGCCGAACTGCCGGTCCCAGATCAGCTCGATGCCCGCGAAGATGGAGGTGAAGAGGACGGTCATGGCCATGACCCCCGGCGCCAGGAACTGGATGTAGCTCCCCTGTCCCGCCCGCTCGAAGATCGGTCCGAAGCCGAAGCCGAGCGCCACCAGGAACAGCACCGGCTGGCCGAGGGCGCCGACGATCCGCGAGCGCGAGCGGACGAAGCGCTTGAGCTGCCGCAGCCACAGCACGTAGACGATGTTCATGCCACGCTACCGCCGCCGCCACATCCTGGCCATGCTGCGCATCCGGTCCACGGCGCTGGCGTCCTCCTCGCGGATCGACGAGCCGGTGAGCGCCAGGAACGCCTGCTCCAAGGTTTCGGCGCCGGTCTGCCGCTTGAGGTCCTGCGGCGAGCCCTGGGCGACGATGCGGCCGCGATCGATGATCGCGATGCGGCCGGCCACGCGCTCGGCCTCCTCCATGTAATGCGTGGTCAGGAAGACGGTGACGCGTTCCTCGGCATTGAGCTGCGCCACCAGGGTCCAGAGCTGATTTCGCGTCTGCGGGTCGAGCCCCAGCGTCGGCTCGTCGAGGAAGAGGATCTTCGGCGTGTGCAAGAGGCCGCGGGCGATCTCCAGGCGCCGGCGCATGCCTCCCGAGAAGCGCTTCACCGGGTCGTCGCGCCGCTCCCACAGGTCGAAGAGCCGCAACAGCCTTTCGATCCGCTGGCCGCGCAGGCGGCGCGGCACGCGGTAGAAGGCGCCGTGGATGTCCATGTTCTCGTAGGCGGTCAGCTCGTCGTCGAGGCTGGGGTCCTGGAACACGATCCCGAAGCGCTTGCGGACCTCGTTGCGCTGGACGGCCGGGTCCAGGCCGTCGATCTCCACCCTGCCGCTGGTGGGGGTCAGCAGGGTGGTGAGCATCTTGATCGTCGTCGTCTTGCCGGCGCCGTTGGGCCCCAGGAAGGCGAAGATCTCGCCCGCCTCGACGGCGAACGAGATGCCGGCGACGGCGGTGAGCTCGCCGAAGGTCTTGGTCAGGTCGTGCACCCGGATCATGAGTGGTCAGGCCTCTTGCGCAACGGCTCGGAGATGAGGTGGCGGACCGCGGGGCGGTCGCCGCCGACATGATAGCGGCGGGCCTGCTCGACGAGGTCGCGGTCGGCGACGGTGGCGCGCTCGTGCTGGCGCAGATGCTCGAGCCAGGACTTGACCAGGAACACCTCGGTGTAACGGCCGGGGACGGCGGCGTCGGCGAACAGCCCCCACTCCATGGCGCCGTCGCGCAGGCGGATGCGCCGCACGTCGCGCATCGCGAGGGCGAACTCCGCCGCCTCCTCGGGGCGCACCTGGTAATCGACGGTGACCAGGACCGGTCCGCGGTCGGGCTCGAGGTCGTAGGCGACGATCGGGGCCGGCATCTGCCGCGACGGCGCCAGGTTGAGCCCTTCGCCGGAGCGCAGGTGCAGCCGGTGGGTGGCGAGCAGGCCGAGCGCCTGGCCGGCGGCCGACAGGCAGAGCGCGGGCACCACGCCGAGCCGCTCGGCGAGCG
>DATKFK010000874.1:0-2002 GCA_035544375.1 Thermoanaerobaculia bacterium | reverse complement strand
GGCGGTGCGGGCCGAGGTGCTCGGCTGGGGCGCGGCATTCGCCGCCGCCGGCGGCGAGGCCGCTCTGGCCGGCGCGCTGGCGCGGGCGGTCGAGCTGGCGCTTGCCGACGCCGCCACGGCGCCGCGGGAGATCGGCTGCCTCTCGGCTTCGGCGAGCGGCAGCCTGGAGGTCGACCGTGCCGAGGCGCTGGGGGTGGCGGCCGCCCTGGGCGAGCGGGCGGCAGCCCTGCCGGTGACCGCGATCAAGGCCATGCTGGGAGAGGGGTTGGGGGTCTCGGGCGCCTGGCAGGCGGTGGACCTGATCGAGACGATCCGCGATGGCGAGCTGCCGGGCATCGCGGGTCTCGAGCGGCTCGCGCCCGGGTTGCCGCTCGGCGGCGCGTCGGCGGCCACGCGGCGGTTGGCGCCGGCCGAGCGGCGGCGGGCGCTGATCACCGCGGTGGGCGCCGACGGCCACTGCGCCGCAATGGTCTTGGGCGCGCCGCCGGAGGCGCCGTGACGAGAGAGCCGCGGGAACGGCAGGCAGATGGCCCGGCGGCGGCTCCGGCAGGGCCGGCCGGGTCTTCGCAGCTGGTGCCGCGGCTCACCGACCAGGGGTACAGCGCGCGCGACGTCGCGGCGCGGCGGCGCTGGGTCGAGCGGCAGACGGGCGCGCGGCTGACCCAGGTCGGCCGCAACTCGCTGGCCGGCGAGGCGATGCGCGGCAACGTCGAGAACCCGATCGGCGCGGCGCAGGTGCCGCTGGGGGTCGCCGGGCCGCTGGCGGTCGAGGGCGAGCACGCCCGCGGCGTCTTCTACGTGCCGCTGGCGACGACCGAAGGGGTGCTGGTGCGCTCCTACGAGCGCGGCATGACGGCGCTGACGCGGGCCGGCGGCGCGGTGACGCGGATCTACGCCGACGAGAACCGCGTGGCGCCGGTGTTCCAGTTCGACGGCGTGGAGGAGGCGCGCCGCTTCACCCTGCGGCTCGCGGAGCTGCTGCCGGAGCTGCGGGCGGCGGCGGAGGCCACGACCCGCCACGGGCGCCTGCTGCGCCTCGAGCCGCGGCCGCTGGGACGGGCGGTGATGGTCAACTTCTGTTACTCGACCGGCGACGCCCACGGCATGAACATGATCGCCAAGGCGACCGACAGCGCCTGCCGGCTGCTGGTCGAGCGCGGCGTCGCGCGGCGCTACACCATCTTCAGCGGCATGGACTCCGAGAAGCGGGCGAGCGGCGCGCTGCTCGCCGGCGGCAAGGGCAAGAAGGTGGTGGCGGGAGCCCGGATGCCGGCGCGGCTGCTGCGCGCCTACCTGCACACGACGCCGGCCGAGATGCACCAGCTGTGGCAGGACACGGTGCTCGGCCACCTGCAGGCGGGCGCCATCGGCTACAACGGGCATTTCGCCAACGGCCTGGCGGCGCTGTTCATCGCCTGCGGCCAGGACGTCGCCAACGTCGCCAACTCGGCGGTGGGCGTCACCTTCTTCGAGGTGACCGCGGACGGCGACCTGTACGCCAGCGTCACCCTGCCGTCGCTCTCGGTGGCGACCGTGGGCGGCGGCACCGGCCGGGGCACCGCCCGCGAGTGCCTGGAGATGCTGGGCTGCGCCGGGGCGGGCGGGGCGCCGAAGCTGGCGGAGATCACCGCCGCGACGCTGCTCGCCGGCGAGCTGTCGATGGGCGCGGCGCTGGCCAGCGGCGAGTTCGTGGCCGCGCACGAGATGTACGGCAGGAACCGTCCCGAGGACGAGCGCCCTGCCGCGCCGCCAGGGTCCGGCGCAGCCGCGGCGGCGGAGGCAGAGGCGGAGACGACCGAGGACACGCCGCCGGCACCGGCCGGGGGCACGCGATAGAATGGTTTTCACAACGAGGCGCGATCGATCGCGCCATGGCAAGGCGCCAGTGAAGGAGCCGGCAGCATGAGCGAGGCAGGCAACGGCCGCGCAGGCGGCAGCAGCGAAAACGATCTCGCGGCCGGCGGCGCGGCGCCGCCCGGGATGGCCGTGGACGTACTGATCA
>DATKFK010000873.1:0-7054 GCA_035544375.1 Thermoanaerobaculia bacterium | reverse complement strand
CAGGGATCTTTCGCCGCGGTGCCGCGCTCTTCTCGCCGCGGCTGGTGGCGGATCGCCCTTGCCGCCGGGCTTGGCATGGCGGCCGCCGGCGCGGCGCGCGCCGAGCTGGTGGTCCTCGCCGACGGGGGAGTCCTCAAGGTCAAGGCCTACGAGCTGGCGGACGCGGACCATGCCCGCCTCACGCTGCGCTCCGGCGGCCGCATGACCCTGCCGCTGACCCGCGTCGAGCGGGTGGTGGACGACGAGGTGGCTCCGGACCCCGAGCCGGCGCCGCCCCAGGCGCTGCCTGGCGGCGCGAGCCCGGCCGCCGCGGCGCTGCTGCCGCTGCGCTTCGATCCCAAGCAGGCGGTGCCCGACGGTCCCTGGGGGGCGCTGATCTACGAGACGGCGCGCCGCAACGCCGTCAACCCCTGGGTGGTCGCGGCGGTGATCCATGCCGAGTCCGCCGGCAACCCGTTCGCGGTGTCGCGGGTCGGCGCCCGCGGTTTGATGCAGCTGATGCCGGCCACCGCCGAGCGCTTCGGCGTCCGCCACCAGCAGCTGTTCGACCCGGCCCAAAACCTCGAGGCTGGCAGCCGCTACCTCTCCTGGCTCGTCGACCAGTTCCCCGACGACCTCGCCAAGGTGCTCGCCGCCTACAATGCCGGCGAGAACGCGGTGACCCACTACGGCGGTGTGCCGCCCTACCGCGAAACCCGCGGCTACGTGCGGCGCATCTTCGCCAGCCTCGGCCTGGCGCTGCTCCCCGGCTGGGAGAGCGGCAGGCCGGGAGCCCCGGCTGGATCTCCGGCATCCCAGGCCGCCAGCCGCTCGGCTGGCCGCTAGCGGCCCGGCAGCGGCCGCCGCCGGCCCGCACGGCCCGCGCCTCCCGCGCCCGTCATCACGCGACCAAGCCCTGTCTCGCGGCGCCAGCTGTCAGGCCGAGACTGCCTCCGCTTCTGCCGCCTCCGCAACCGGCACCGCCAGCGGGCCGCCCCAGCGCATCACCACCACCGTGCGGTCGTCGGTAGGCGGTTGCGTGCCGACGTGGGCGGCGACCGCGGCGAGCAGACGGTCGCGCACCGAGGCGGCGCTCGGCTCGATCAGGCGGCTGCCGGCAGCCGCGTCGGCGCCGCCCGCCCCGGCGGCGGCGCTGCGGCCGCCTCTCCTGCCGCTCGCGGCGGCCGTCGCCACCGATCCTGGCGAGGCGGCGGGTTTGGCGGCGGCGGCGAGCGCGGTCTCGATCCGGTCGTAGCCGAACGGCTCGCCGGCGGCGTTGGTTTCCTCGAAGACGCCGTCCGACAGCCAGACCACGACGTCGCCGCGGTCGAGGGTCAGCTCTCGGCGGGCGTAGCTCTGGCCCAGGCCACCGAGCGGCGAGCTGGGGAGCAGGATCTCCTGGACCCTGCCGCCGCGCACCAGGTACGTCGGCGGGTGGCCGGCATTGGTGAGCGTGAGACGGCCTTCCCGCAGGTCGAACATGGCCAGGGTGGCGGTCACGAAGCAGCGGCCCTCGGCGTTGGAACGCACCACGGTGTCGAGGCGGCGCAGAATCTCCTCCGGCTGTCGGGTCTGCTCGATCAGGATCAACAGCGCCGCCTTGAGCATCGCCATGCGCAGCCCGGTGGACAGGCCGTGCCCTGAGACGTCGGCGATGATCACCGCGATCTCGCGCTCCGAGAGCCGGAGGACGTCGAAGTAGTCGCCGCCGATCGCCGCCGAGGGCTCGAACAGGGTGGCGAACTCGACTCCCTCGCCGCTCGGCAGGTCGCTGGGGATCAAGCTGTTCTGCAGGTCGCGCGCCAGCGCCAGCTCCTTTTCGAGCAGCTCTTTCTGCGTGGATGCGGCGACCAGCGTCTCGAGGTTGCCCGCCATCTCGTTGAAGGTGCGCTGCAGCTCGCCGACCTGATCGCGCCGCCTCACCGGGATGCGGACGCTGAAGTCGCCGCGGCGCACCGCGTCGGTGGCGCGGCTGAGCCGGTTGACCGCCCGCGACAGGCCGACGATCATGAACAGCGCCATCAGCGCGGCCGCCACGTAGACGTTCAAGAGCAGCACGGCGAGGCCGACGAGCAGGGCCCAGGCGCCGGCGTCGATCTCGCCGTTGGTCGCGAAGAGATGCTGGCGCAAGGTGCGCGGAGTGCCGTTCAAGGTCACCTGCAGACTGCCGGCGACCTGGCGGCCGCTGGCGACGTCGACCAGCGGTCCGCTGGACTGGGCCCACCACAGCAGCTGGCGGTCCCAGAAACCGTCCGACTGCGAGCGCCGCTTGAAGAACTTCTGCGCCTCTCCCAGGTTGCGGGCGTGGCCCATGGTCAGCAGCGGCAGCTCGTGGCTGCCCAGCTTCACCCGCATGACGTCGGCGGGATCTCCCGGGCGGTTGGTCTCGACCCACAGGCCGCTGCGCCGGCTGAGCTCGAGATCGATGTCGCCGGCGTAGGCGCCGAGCACGCCGCGCGCGGCGCTGCCGGCGGTGCTGGCCAGGATGGGGCAGCCGACCGCGCCGGTGTAGAAGGAGGGGAGGCCGGGCGGGCCGGCCAGCCCCGTCGCCGGCTGCTGCAGGGACCACCCCGGCCAGCGTGCCGGCGCGCGCCGGTCCCCGGCCGTCCGTTCGCCGTTGCTGTAGTAGGCAAAGACCATCTCAGGCTGCCCCCCTCGCGGCGCCGCCGCCTCCGGCTCCGCCGGCGGTTTGCCGCTCCGCAGGAAGGCCGCGGCACGCTCCCGCGTCGCCGCCGCGATGTCCGCGTCGAGAGAGTGCAAGGCGTCGCGGTAAAGGTGCCCGATGAAGAAGCAGGCGAGCAGGTAGGCCACCACGGCGAGCAGCAGCACGACCATCGGGATGGGCAACACCCCGATGAGGAAGTAGGAGAAGGTCAGGCGGCGGCCGACCTTGTAGAGGAAGGCCGACATCAGCCGCCAGAGGGCCAGCATGGCCAGGATCAGGCTGAGGCAGCCGACCCCGAAGCCGAGCACCAGGTTGAGGTAGGGAAGGTGCAGCCGCCAGAGCGCCACGACCAGCAGGGCGCCCAGCGCCAACAGGGCGAAGCCCACCAGGAAGGCGGCGAGTCGGCGGGGAAGGGAGAGTCTCACGGGCGGCGCTTGCTGGCCTGTCGCATGCGTCCCAGGCTGAGAGAGCTCGGCCGGATGCGGGCCGTGCCCCGATTGGCACTACGCCCGGCCATGGCCAAAGTTTCCGATAGGAGGCCGGATCACAGCGCCATCAGCGGGCACCTGGCGGCTCGGCTAGACTAGAATGGCCGCGCCGGCCTGGCCGGCGCCGTCACGGCATCTTAGCCTGAATCTCGAGGAGGGGCACGTGTCGAGGATCCCGCGTTTCCAGGAGCACCTGAAGACTGGCTTCACCGCCGAGGCGGTGAGCGCCGCGCGCTACCGCGCCTTCGCGGCCCGCGCCCTGAAGGACGGCATGCCCCACCTGGCGGCTCGCTGGCGGCGGCTGGCGGCGGCCAAGGACGACCTGGCGGTCCGCCTGCTGGTGGCGGCCGACCAGGTGCGCGGGCTCGACTCCGATCTCGGCTCCGCCATCGCCGAGGAGCGCTTCGAAAACGACGTCCTGTATCCCAAGATCATCCGCGACGTCACCGATCCCCGGGAGCAATCGGCAGCGGCGGTCTTCAGCCAGCTGGTGGCGGACCAGGTCGGCCACCTCCGCGAGCTCGAGGCGCTGCGCGGCGACCTGGGAGCGGCGCAGAGCGACGTCAAGCTGCCGCCCGAAGTCGACGCCGGACCCCCTTCGCCGAGCGCCCTCCCGGCGGCGGCGAGCGCCTCGCGGTGGGCTCCTAACTATCGGTAGTGCAATAGTTTGCAGAGCTTGTGACCGGCAGTCACAAGTGGTAGACTGGCGGCCGGGACGAAGGAGGTCCCGAGGATCATGAAAGCGACGACCGTCACCACCGGAGAAAGCTGGATCACGACCACCTTCGAGAAGCTCGAAGACTGGTCGCAGCGCTTTTCCTTCTGGCCGTTTCCCTTCGGCACCGCCTGCTGCGCCATCGAGTTCATGTCCACGGTGTCCAGTCACTACGACCTGGCCCGCTTCGGCTCGGAGGTGGTGCGCTTCTCGCCGCGCCAGAGCGACGTGCTGCTGGTTGCCGGCACCATCAACGACAAGATGGCGCCGGTGCTGAAGAAGATCTACGACCAGATGGCCGACCCCAAGTGGGTGATCTCGATGGGCGCCTGCGCCTGCTCGGGAGGCTTCTACCGCGCTTACCACGTGATGCAGGGCATCGACGAGGTCATCCCCGTGGACGTCTACGTGCCGGGCTGCCCTCCCACGCCCGAAGGGTTGATGTACGGCATCCTGCAGCTGCGGGAGAAAGTGCTCCGCGATCGGCAGCGCCTCGGCAAGCATGCCGACCCGGCGGCCAGGGAGCGGTCCAGCGAGAGCCCCGACCTCGGCGTGCCGGAGGTCTGATCCGCACCGGACCACCTGACCCATCAGACCACCTGACCCACCTGACCCACCTGAACAACGAGCGCGATGACCCCAACCACCGTCGATCCCCAAAGCACCGCGGCAGGGGCCGCCTCCGGGGCGGGCGCCGCGGCACCCGGCAGCGGCCATGCCGGCGCCGCGGCCTCTGCGGCCTCCCTGTACGAGGGCGTCCGGTCCAAGTTCCCGGACGGCAGCATCGTCCCCGCACCGGCCGACCCGCGCCTCGGAGGCGCCGACCCGCCGACCTGGATCGTCAGGCGCGAGGTGCTGGCCGACCTCGCCCGCGAGCTGCGCGACAACCGCGAAACCCGGTTCGACCTGCTGATGGACCTGGCGGGCGTGGATTTCCCGGACCGGCCCGAACGCTTCGAGGCCGTCTACCACCTGTACTCGGTGCCGCGCAACGCGCGGCTGCGGCTCAAGGTGGCGGTGGCGGAGAGCGATCCGGTGCTGCCTTCCCTCAACCCGGTCTGGAAGGCCGCCAACTGGGCCGAACGCGAGGTTTACGACATGTTCGGCCTGCGCTTCACCGGCCACCCGAACCTGTCGCGCCTCCTCTGTCACGAAGCTTTCGAGGGGCACCCGCTGCGCAAGGACTACGATCCGGCGCGGCGCTGGATCCTGACCGAAGACAAGCTGTACAAGCCGCACTTCGACCTGCCCGGCGACTTCAATGCCGGCGACGGCGGCCATGCCGGCCATCCCTCCGATGGCGCCGCGGAGATCGCTGCCGCCGCGGGTGACGACCTCTTCGAGCGCATGACCATCAACATCGGTCCCTCGCACCCCGCGATGCACGGCACCTTCCGGTTGATGGCCGTGCTCGACGGCGAGACCATCGTCGCTTCCGACATCGAGATCGGCTACCTGCACCGGTGCTTCGAGAAGATGTGCGAGACCCACACCTGGCAGCAGGTGATCCCCTACACCGACCGGCTCAACTACTGCTCGTCGTTCATCAACAACGTCGCCTACTGCCGTCCGGTCGAGAAGCTCCTGGGCATCGAGGTGCCGCCGCGGGCGGTCTGGGCGCGCACCATCCTCTCCGAGTTCTCGCGCATCATGGATCATTGCGTGTGCAACGGCACCACCCTGGTCGACGCGGGCGGGCTCACCAACTTCTGGTACATGTTCCAGCCGCGCGAAGAGATCTACGGCCTGCTCGAGTCCTGCTGCGGCGCGCGCCTGACGGTTTCGTACTGCCGCATCGGCGGCCTGTCGCAGGACCTGCCGCCCGAATTCATGGCGCGCTGCCGGCGGCTGCTCGAGATCATCCCCAGGTTCGTCGCCGACGTCGAGAAACTCTGCGACCACAACCGCATCTGGCTCGACCGCGCGGTCGGCGTCGCCGCCATCTCAGGCGCCGAGGCGGTCAACTGGGGCTGGACCGGTCCGTGCCTGCGCGCCAGCGGCGTGCCGTTCGACGTGCGCCGCGCGCAACCTTACGATCTGTACGATACGGTCGAGTGGGACGTGCCGGTGCTCTACGGCGGGGACATCTTCGACCGCTATCGCATCCGCAACCTCGAGATCAGGCAATCGCTCAGGATCATCCGCCAGCTGCTCGACCGCGGCATGCCCCAAGGCCCCTTCATCGTCGACGATCCGCACGTCGCCCTGCCGCCCAAGGAAAAGGCCTACAACGAGATGGAGGCGATGATCTACCACTTCAAGCTGATCATGGACGGCATCCAGGTGCCGGCGGGCGAGCTCTACACGCCCACCGAAGGAGCCAACGGCGAGCTGGGCTTCTACGTGCTTTCCGACGGCACGGCGAAGCCTTACCGGATCAAGGTCCGGCCCCCGTGCTTCCCGATCATGTCCACCTTCCCCCGGCTGATCCGGGGCGGCTCGCTGTCCGACGCCGTGATCTCGCTGGGCGGCCTCAACATCGTCGCCGGGGAGCTCGAACGATGAACGCCGCGACGCCTGCTGCCGGCGCCGCACCGGCGGCGCTCCCGGAAAGCGCCGCCGAGCCCCTGCCGGCGCCCTATCCGACCGCCACCCGGCCCTACCGGCAGGGCCTCGCCGAGCGGCTGTACCTGCCGCTCGTCGGCGGCCTGCTGGTCACCCTCCGGCACTTCCTGCGCAACCTGTTCCATCCGGGCGGGATGCCCACGATCAAGTATCCGGAGGAGCGGCGCGCCTACGGCCACCGCTTCCGCGGCCACCACATCCTGACCACCCGGCCCGACGGCTCGGTGCGCTGCGTCGCCTGTTATCTCTGCGCCCAGGCCTGCCCCGCGGAGTGCATCCACATCGAAGCCGCCGAGCACCCCGACGTCAACATCGAGAAGTACCCGGTGGTGTACGAGATCGACATGCTGCGCTGTGTCTTCTGCGGCTATTGCGTCGATGCATGCCCGGAGGAGGCCATCATCATGAGCAACAACTACGACATGGCCTACTTCAACCGCGACCAGACGATCGTCGGCAAGGCGGACCTGATGAAGCCTTATACCTTCGACGACGGGCAGCTCGGCTACCGGCCGCGCTACCCCGAGGAGGAAGCGGAACGGGCGAAGATGCGCCGCGAGGCTTTCTCGCTGGTCGAAGCGGCTCGGCGGGCGCGCCAGGAGCCGGGAGTCTCGGCGGTCCCGGCCCCGCCGTCCTGAATGC
>DATKFK010000872.1:0-2275 GCA_035544375.1 Thermoanaerobaculia bacterium | reverse complement strand
CGCGGAGGACCGCCGCGAGGCGCTCGACGGTCGGGTGGCGCAGCAGGGTTACCGTGGCCAGGCTGCGGCCGAAGCTCGCCTGGATGCGCGCCATCAACTGGACCGCGAGCAGCGAGTGGCCGCCGAGCTCGAAGAAATCGTCGCGCACCCCGATCGGGTGGCTCCCCAGCAGCTCCTCCCACATGCCGGCGAGCTGCAGCTCCAGGGCGTCGCGGGGCGCGAGATAGCCGCGGGCCAGCTCGTCAGGCCGCCTCTCGGGAGCCGGCAGCGCCGGACGGTCGATCTTGCCATTGGCGTTCAGGGGCAGCCGGTCGAGGAAGACGAAGGCCGCCGGCACCATGTGGGCAGGCAGCTGCTCGCGCAGGAAGCGCTTCAGCTCGGCGGCGGCCGGACGGGGCTCGCCGCCGGCCACCACGTAGGCGGCCAGGAAGCTCTCCCCGTGCGCGTCCTCCCGCACCATCACCACGGCCTGCAGCACCGCCGGATGGCGTGACAGCACGATCTCGATCTCTCCCGGCTCGACGCGGAAGCCGCGGATCTTCACCTGCTCGTCGCCGCGGCCGCGGAACTCGAGAGTGCCGTCCGGTTGGTAGGCGGCGAGATCGCCGGTGCGGTACATCCGCGCCCCTGCCGCGGCGCTCCATGGATCGGGCACGAAGCTCTCCGCGGTGAGCTCGGGCCGGCCGAGGTAGCCGCGGGCCACGCCGGCGCCGCCGATGAAGAGCATGCCGACGGCGCCCGCCGGCAGCGGCAGGAGATCGGGACCGAGCAGGTAGACGCCGGCGTTGGCCACCGGGCGGCCGATGGACACCTCCCGGCCGGCAAGCCGCTCGAGCCGGGTGCGTGAACAGGCGACGGTGGCCTCCGTCGGACCGTAGGTGTTGATCAGCGTGACGCCGCCGAAATCTCTGGCCAGCCACCGCGCCAGGTGCTCGGGCCGGGCTTTCTCGCCGCCGATATCGACGAGCCGCAGGCTTTGGGGAAGCCCTACCTCCGGGTCGTCCAGCGCCGCCGCCAGCTCGTGCCAGTAGGCGGTCGGCAGGCTCAGACGGGATATCTGCTGCTCTCCGGCCGCGGCCAGGAAGTGATGCGGCGAGCCCATCATCGCCTCGTCCCGCAGCACCAGGGCGGCCCCGACGAACAGGGGGCAGAAGACCTCCTCGACGCTGGCGTCGAAGTTGATCGAGCTGAACAGCAGGCCGCGGTCGGCGCTGGTGAGGCCATAGAAGCGCGCGCTGTCGACGACGTAGTTGACCGCCGAGGCGTGGTTGACGAGCACCCCCTTCGGCTGGCCGGTCGAGCCCGAGGTGTAGATGACGTAGGCCAGGTTGTCCGCGCCGGCGACCGCACCGGCGGCGATGCCGCGATCCTCCTCGCCGCCAGGGACGCGATCCTCGCCGCCGACGTGAACGACCACCAGTCCCGGCACGTCCGGCGCTCCCACGCTTCCCGCCAGCCCGGAGCGCGTCAGCAGGATGCGCGACCCCGAGTCCTGAAGGATGTAGGCGAGCCGCCCTGGCGGATACTCCGGGTCCATCGGCACGTAGGCCGCGCCCGCCTCGAGGATGGCGAGCAGGCCGGCGACGAGGTCCGGCGAGCGCTCGAGCAGCAGCCCGACCCTCACCTCGGGCCCGGCGCCGAGCGACCGCAGGCGATGCGCCAGGCGCCGGGCCCGATGCCGAAGCTCCCCATAGGTCACCACCTCGTCCCGGGCGACCACCGCCACCGCGTCCGGCCGCGCCTGCGCCTGGAGGTCGAAGAGCTGGTGCAGGAGGCGGTCCTGCCTGGGCGCGGCGGTGTCGTTCCACTCGCGCAGCTGCTGCTGCCGCTCCGCTGCCGAGAGCAGCAGGTGTTCGTCGTGGCGCCCCTCCGGGCTCGCCAGCATGGCGTCGAAGACGATCAGGAACGCGGCGGCGACCTTCTCCACCTGCCAGCGGTCGAGCTGCCGCTCGTCGAACTGCAGGTGGAGGCCAATCCGCTGGCTCTCGGTGTCGAGCGCGATGGAGGCGGAGAGCGGCAGCTCGACGTCGGCCACGTAGTAGTCGCCGAGCAGCCGCATCTCGCCGTCCTCCACGCCCCGCAGGACGTGGAAGTGAGTGAAGTTGAACGAGGTGTCGAACAGGGCGCCGCGGCCGGCCGCCTGCTGCACCAGGGCCATGGGGTAGCGGCGGTGAGGCACGATCTCCTGCTCGGCGGCCGACACCTGGCGGATGAGGTCCGACCAGCTGCCGGGCGCGAGCCGCAGGCGCAGCGGCACGGTGTTGACGAAGAGGCC
>DATKFK010000871.1:0-10906 GCA_035544375.1 Thermoanaerobaculia bacterium | reverse complement strand
GGGGCGAGCTGCCCGGGCACCCGTCCCGGGGGAATCTGCGGATCGTCAAGATCGCTCGTGCTGGCGAGCGGCGTCCAGCTGGCGCCGCCGTCGGTGGTGGCGAACAGGGTGAGGGTGTGGCACGAAGCCGCCCCGCAGGTGCCCGGCCCCTCGGCGCCGAGCGCGAAGAGGTGCCCGGCCTGTCCGGCGACCACGGCCAGGTCGACGAGGTCGGAGGTGACGAGGCCCGTGCCGGCGGCGCTCCAGGGACCGTCGCCGGTCGAGCTCGAGACGCCGGAATCAGTCCCCGCATAGAGGGTGCCGGTCAGCGCGTCGAAGGCGATGCGCTCGACGGAGGCCTCGAGTGCCGCGGGGGTATAGAGAGAGATCTCGCTCCAGCCCGCGGCGCTGGGCGGGATGGCGCCGATGCTGGCGAAGACCTGGTTCTCGCTGCTGTCGGGCGCGGTGTCCGACCGGTCCAGGAGCAAGAGCCTGGCGGTGCCGCCGGCGGGCGCCGGCGCGGCCCTCCAGGCCGGCGGTCGTCTGTCGCCCCGCCGTCGGCGCTGCGCGCCACGAAGCCGTAGGCGGACGCCGCGTAGATCATCCCGGGATTCCCGGGAGCCGCCGCCAGCGCCACGACGTTGCCGGTGTCCGGTCCCGCCGCCACCCAGGTTCCACCTGGAGCAGCCGGCGCAGCCCCGGGCGTGGCCGCAAGCTCGTTTGGTGCGGCCCCGGCAACGGTGGCAGTGCCGTCCACCGCGCAGCAGAGAACCAGCGCAGCAGCGCCGCGTCGCGCGGTACGCGCAAGGGGGATCATGCCGCTCATCTTCCCGCGTTCGCCGGCGGTTGTACAGGGATCCCGGGGCTGGCGGCGGTGCGCGGCTCGCCGCGCGCTGAGCGCAAGGCTACGGGGCTAGCGGGGGGCCAGCTGCCTCATCAGCTCCGGCGGGAGCGGCACGACCAGCGATGCCACCACCGAGGCGGCGGTCAGCACCAGCAGGATCAAGGCCGCGGCCTGGTGGTCGCCGCGCTCCTGCTTGAGCGGATCGAGCAGCCGGGCGGCCAGGTAGCCGCCCACGAAGCCGCCGACGTGGGCGTAGTTGTCGATGCCGGGCATGATGAAGCCGAAGACCAGCGTGGAGATGGCGAAGGTCCAGGCCTGCGAGCCGATCGCGCGGCTGCCGGTGCGGCGGCCGTAGAAGACCATGGCCCCGATGAGGCCAAGAATCGGCGCCGACGCCCCCACCGTCACGATGCCGGCGCCGACGTGGAGCAACCCCATGGTGCTGCTGAGCAGGAAGCCCGTCACCGACGAGACGGAGTAGATGATGACCATCCGGCTGGGGCCATAGAGCTCGGCGATGGCCGGGGCCAGGAAGCGGACCCAGTAGAGGTTGAAGCCGATGTGCAACAGCGAGCCGTGAAGCCAGCCGGCCGACAATAGGGTCCACCAGCGGTGCAGATCGAACACCGGCCCCGCGCCGCTGGCGCCGAAGCGCAGCAGGCTCAACATGCTGGGTGCCAGGAAGGACATCAGGCCCCCGGTCCTGATGCCCCGAGGGTCCGTCGCCAGCATCAGCAGGTAAAGGAGCGCGCAGCCGCCGATGACCGCATCGACGAAGCCCATGTCGCGCCCCAGCCGCCGCAGCCACTGGTTGAGGCCGAACATCCCGGGGCTGCGCCGGCCGCAGTAGGGGCACTCCTTTTCGTTGACCCCGACCAGCTTGCCGCACGAAGGGCAGAGCACCGAACCGCTGCGCTGGCGTTCGAACATGGCGCGTACTCTACCCCGGGTGCCCGCCGGACGCTGCCGGGGGCCGCGGCGCAGCCGACGCCGGCGGTGCGGTGGCGCGCTCGAGGGCCGTCAGGTAAACGAGCGCTTCTTCGCGCGTGGCGCCGCACATCTCGATGCCAGCCCGTAAACGGGAGCAGACGGCCGGCCGCTCGGGGAGGCCGTAGATACGGCAGCGGTTGTCAGCGTCGAGCTGGATGCAGCGGACGCCGGCCGGCTTGCCCGCGGGCATGCCGGGGATCGGCGAGGAGATCGACGGCGCGATGCAGCACGCCCCACAGCCGGGCCTACAGTCCATGCCTGGTTCGACCACTCGGGTCCAGCGGCGGATTTCAGCCGTCCCCGTCGAGGTCGGCAGGGCCGCCAGGGAGACCCTCCGTGCCTGGATCGCCGGCGTCGGGGTCGGGAAGCGCGACCAGGGAGGGCTGGCTCCAGGCGCGGGCCAGGATCTCGGCGGCATGGGCGGCATCGGTCTGCCGCACTTCGAGGCGATTGAAAGCCACCGGCTCCGCGGACAGCAGGTGGACGGCAGGCAACCGCTCCTCGAGCACGCAGCAGCGCAAGCCCTCGGACTCCAGAAAAGTGCGCGCGAGGTGGGCCTCCCATGGAGTATGGAAGCGGGCGACGGTGACCAGATCGGCGTCCTCGCCCGGTTGCGAAGGGCCCCCGTCCGGCGCCGGCCCGGGATCGGATCGCGGGACGCCGCCGATGTCCTCGGCGCGCCATAGGCTGCCGCATTCGGCGCAGCGATAGCTCCGCCGCGAGAGCGGCAGCAACCCGAGCACCAGGCGCGACGACCGCTCCGGCCGCAGCTCACCGCCGCCACAGGCGGGGCAGCTGACTCCCGCTCCGGAGGTGGCCTCCTCCCCGGCGCTTGCGCCCGGGCCGGCGAGGACGCCCGGCCCAGCCGCCGCCGGGCTGCCGGCGGGAGGGATCGGCTCGGGTGCGAAGTCCGGGGCGGGCGCGGGTGCCGCATCGCCGGTTGCCGCCGGAATCAGGTAGATCTCGGGCAGGGGAGCAAGCCGCAGCAGCACCGCGGCAGCAGCCTCGACGTCCCGCTCGCGGACCTTGAGCTGGATGCCGCCGACGGCGTTGGACAGCGCCACCAGGCGGATCACGTGCTCGTTGGCGATGAGCGAGTGGAGGCCCTCGGCGCCGAGGCGCGCCTGGGCGATCTGCGCCTCCCAGGGCGTGCTGAAGGTGCCGATCGTCACCAGCCGCTGCAGCTCGTAGGGAGAGTCCGACATGGCTACTCGGCGGCCTCCGCAAGGCGGCGGCGCCGCGGCGGCGCGCTGGTGGCGCGGCGGGGGTCGGCGCTCAGTGGAACCCCCCGCTGGCCAGCAGCGCGACCAGTCCGGCGAAGACGGTGGCGAAGAAGATCAGCGCCAGCAGCGCGGCGCCGAGCCCGGCCAGGCGGCCGCGGCGGTGGGCGACGATCAGGTAGGCGCCCGCGGCGGCGAGCAGCGCGAAGAGGACGAAGACGAAATTCGGCGACATCATGGCTGGTGAGCGCCCTCGCCGTCCTTCTTCTCGCCCTCCTCGCCGCCCTCGAGGCTTTGAACGATCTGGGTGACCTCGACCTCGGCCCGGCGGATCTTTCCCCGGCACAGGTCGAGCAGCTGGGCGGCGCGCCGCAGCTCCTGCGCCAGCTGGTCGATGTCGATCTCCTCGCCCTCGATCCGCTGCAAGATACCTTCGAGCTCCTCCATCGCCTGCCGGAAGCCGAGCGCCGGCTCCTCCCGCACCGCCGCCGTCGTCGCCGCTCCCGCCTCGTCCGGCATCTGTCGTGCCTCCTCCGCGGCCCGCGGGGTCCGCGGCCGCTCCGGATCGCTGTTTTCGCTCATCGGATCATCGGCCTTCTTTGCCAGAGGTGCCGGGCAGGAACTCGAACGCGATCTGCGCGCCCGCGGCCGCGGGTTTCGCGGCGCGTTTCCCCACCGCCTGAGGCGGCCTCGCCGCTCGTCCCACGGGCGTCACCACCGGCGCGCCGTCCATCGGCGCCGCTTCAGCCGCGAGTGTCGCCGGCGCGAGCTGGGGGGCCTCGGCTGGTTCTTCCAAGTCAGCCAGGGCCACGCTGCGCAGCAGCCCCCCTGCCAGGCGGCTCCGCAGCACGGCGCCGCTCGCCACCTGCCGCGGATGCCGCAGCAGCACGCCGCCGGCGTCGCGGGTGATGCTGAAGCCGCGCTCCAAGGTGCGCTGTGGATCGAGCTGGGCGGCGAGCCGCTCCAGCCCCTGCAAGGTGGCGCGCGCTTCGCGCAGGTGGCCGCGCGCCGCGCCGCAGACCCGATCGGCGCGCCGGCGCCGCTCGAGCTCGGCGCGCAGGACGCCGCGCGGCGCCGCGGCGCCCAGCCGTGCCCGCAGCTCGTCGCCGCGCCGCGTGGCGGCGCGCAGCGCGCTGCGCCCGAGCCGCGCCAGGGCGCGCGCGTGCTCGGCGACGCGGTCGCCGGCGCCGGCCAGGCGCAGCCGCGCCAGGCTGACGCCCCGTTCGGCCCTGCCCAGCGCCTCGCGCGCCCGGGCGAGCGGCACCAGGGCCTCGCGGCGAAGGGACCGGCGCAGTTGCTCGACCGCGAGGTCCAGGCGCATCACCCGGTCGATCAGGAACTCGGCGACCTTGGTCGGCGTCTTGAGCGCGGTGTGGGCCACCAGGTCGGCGATCGAGCGGTCGATCTCGTGGCCCAGCCCGGTGATCACCGGAAACGGCGCGCGGGCGATCGCCTCGGCGATGACGCGGCTGTCGAAGGCGGCGAGGTCGGTTCGCGAGCCGCCGCCGCGGATCACCACCGCGCAGTCGATGCTCGCCGCCGGCAGCGCCGCCAGCACCTGCAGCGCCGACGCCACCTCGCGCTCGGCGTCGCGGCCCTGCACCGCGGCGTGCACGAAGAGCACCCGGAAGCCGTAGCCGCTCTCGCGCAGGCCGGACAGGAAGTCATGGTAGGCGGCGCTGTCCTCGGAGGTGATGAGCGCCAGCGCCAGCGGCAGCTCCGGCAGCGCCAGCGTGCGGTTGCGCTCCATCAACCCGGCGGCCGAAAGCGCCGCCAGCGTCTCGCGGCGCCGCAGCTCGAGCAGGCCGAGGGTGAAGGTCGGATCGACCTCGCGGATCGTCAGCTGCAGGCGGCCGCCGGCGCCGTAGAAGTCCAGGTTGCCGCGGCAGCGGATCTGCACGCCGTCGGCCAGCCGTTGATCGGTCGCCGCCAGCATGCGCTTGACGCGTTGGAAGTCGGCGTTCCAGATGACCGCGTCGAGCTTGCCGACGATCGAGTCGTTGTCGCCCTTCTCGATCAGCTCGAAGTAGACGTGCCCGCGCGATCCCTGCTTGCAGCGCGCGACCTCCCCGGCAACCCAGACTGCCGGGAAGGCCTCGGCGAGCAGCTCGCGGATCTCACCGCAGAGCTGCGATACCGTGTAGGTGGGCTCGACCGGCAGGATGAATGTCAGGTGCGGGTCCTTCGCTCGGCGGCCGCCGTGCACCGGCGTGCGCGGGCGGCCGGAGGGCTCGGCTCAATGGTAGGACTTGAGCTCCTTCGACGAGCCGAGCGGGATGGCCTCGGCCCACTCGACCGCCTTCTTGTCGCCGGCGGTGAGCTTGCTCAGGAAGTCGAGGGCCTCGTCGCGTTCGCGGAACAGCCGCCAGATGAAGGTGTGGCCGGCGGGCGCGGTGAAGTAGGTGTAATGCTTCGCGCCGTTCGACAGGTCGAAACCCAGGTTGGTCTCGCCGTTGACGCCGACGCAGGCCAGGGCGATGGCGCGGCAGGCCAGCCCCAGCGCCTTGATGGCGTCCTCGTAGTCGGCCAGCTCCTCGCGCGAGAGCGGCGAGTGGTAGAGCGCGATGCGCGCGCAGTCCTCCTCGGCCAGCAGGTTGTACGGGATATCGTTGCGATCCATCGCGTCCTTGGTCTCGCCGGTGGTGACGAACACGTCCTCGGTGCCGGTGACCTTGTAGGTGATCGCGTAGACGTCTTTTTCGAGTTGCGAGAAGGCCTCCGCCAGGATGCTCTCGTCCTCGATCGTGAAGTAATACAAACGGTTCATCAAGCGTCGCGCTGCCATGCAGGCATTTCCTCCGCAAACCGAGAGTCTATGGGTTGGGGCGGGAGGTGGGCGTGAAAATGCTCGGCTCCCCCGAATCAGGCATTTTACCACAGTGACAGCGCGGTCACGGCGCCGGCCGTCGGAGCGGCCGGAGCGCCCCTTACGGCCGGGTCAGGGGTAGTAGCCGCGGGCGGTGCGCGCCTTGAGACCGGGCTTGCGCATCTTCACGTCGATCTGGCGGTAGCCTCCGGCCCCGGCCGTAGCGCCGGATTGGTAGGCCAGCAGGTAGCGGCTGCGCAGCTCGCGCTCGATCTCGGCGTAGACCCCGGCCAGCTCGGCCGCCTTGCCGACGAAGAAGACCCTGCCGCCGGTCACCTCGCCCAGGTGGTTGAGCTTGCGGCGGATGCCGACGTTGTGGACCGGGATGTTGAGACCGATGGTGTAGATCGCGACGCCGCTGCGCTTGGCGAACTCGAGGGCCTCGTCGAAGGTGAGCTGGCTGGTGTTGTCGTCGCCGTCCGACAGCAGCACCAGGGCGCGCTGGCCGTGGGTGCCGCGGAAGTAATAGAGGCTCTGCACCAGGGCGTCGTGAATCGAGGTCGAGCCGTCGGCTTGCAGCCGCTCGAGCGACTGCGCCGCCGCCCGCGGATCGTCGGTGAGCGGCATGCGCAGGACCGGGCGGTCCGAGAAGGTGAGGGTGAAGCAGCGGTCGCCGGGGCGCACCATGCGTTCGAGGAAGCCGCCGGCGGCGCGCTGCGCCTCGCCCAGCGAGCTGGCCATCGAGCCCGAGGTGTCGATGAGGATGCCCAGCGTGAGCGGCAGGTTCTCGACCAGCTCGAATTTCGCCAGCTTCTGCGGCTGGCTGTTCTCGAGCACCTCGAAATCGTCGCCGGTCAGGCCGCGCACCAGCTGCCCCGAGCCGTCGACGACGGTGGTGAAGAGCTCGACGAGGTTCACCGCCACCTCCTCGACGTAGTCGGGAGAGCGCAGGAAGCGGACGTCCTCGGCGCGGCTGCCGTCGTCGAGCTGGGCGGCGACCGTCAGGTAGACGGTGTCGCCCTCCTTCGGCACGTCGATGCTCGAGGCCCAGGGCGGTTGGGTGACCTTGGCCACCAGCTTGTCATTGAGCCGGAACTCGACGACCTCGACCCGCCGCTCGGAGGGCACCGTCACCTCGGCCACCGCCTGGATGCGGCCGACCGGCTTGGCGCCGCGCGCCGGCTGTTGGATGGCCACCGCCAGGCCGCCGTGGGGCTGGTTGAGCACCAGGTGATCGGAGGCGACCAGGCGGCCATGCGCGTCATAGCCGTCGACCTTGACCACCTGCTCGGTGGGCAGCCGCTTCAAGCGCAGCTCGACGCTGTAGGGCGCCGAGTTGCGCGCGAACTGGGGAGTGCCGTCGACCGAAAAGACGACCTTGGTGATCGAGTTGCCGGTGACCAGCGCATCCGCGCGCCACAGCCCGAAAACCACGTCGTCCGCCGGCGGCACCAGGCTCAAGCTGTCGAGCCGCCCCGAGAGCACGGCCTGGAGCTGGCGTCCCTGGTTCGCCGGGCGCTCCCCCACCGGGCGCGCCGCGGCGATCGTCTCCGCCGGCTGGATCGGCGCGCCGGGCACGACGAAGCCGCGCGCCAGAAGCGCCTCCGCGCCGCTCCCGTCGTCCCTGATCTTCAGGCGCAGCACGAAAGCGCGGCGGGGCCGCAACGAGCGGTCGAGCTCGATGGTCACCGGCTGGCCGGCGGCCGGGGGCGGCAGGCGGTAGCGCACGCGGAAGCTCTCGAAGATGTGACCCGCGTTCTCGACCGCGCCTTCGACGCTCAGGCCGACGAGCTGGCGGCCTGACGAAGTGGCGGGGGAGGCGGCGCCGTTGCTGGGCGCGGCGCTTGTTGGCGCACCGCTGGGCGCGGAACTTCTTGGCACGCCGCTGGGCGCGGAATTTTTTGGCGCACCGTTGGGCGCGGTGCTTGGTGGCGCGCCGCTGCCCGCGGCGCTTGGCGGCGTGGCGGCGGCTGGACCAGTCTCCGCTCCGCCTCCGAGCGGTTCTTCCGTGACCCTGCCGGTGGCGACGACCTGGGCGATGGCGCGAGCGACGATGCGCTGGCCGTCCCACTCGGGGAACTGCACCTCGAGGCCGCGCACCGAAAGCGCCGCCGGCTGGTTGCCCATCGCCGTGGCGGCCGCCTGGCGCGCCCAGCGGGCGAGGTCGCCCGGCGGGTCCAGCAGCCCTTCATCTTGCAGGCCCTGGGGACGCTTGGCATAGGCGTGCCGGGCGGCCTCGGCGCTCTCGCCGCCGCCGCGGCGCGGCCCGCTGAGGCCGACGATGCCGGTGACGCGGTCGATCAGGAACGCCTGCTTGCACAGCTGCACGTCGAAGCGCTTGCCCGACCTGCCGCGCAGCTCCTCCCACTGCTCCATCCAGTTCTCCATATCGGAGGTATAGAGGATGCGCTTGCCGTCGTTCGGCGTCCAGGCGCGGAACGGGGCGTCGGGCTCCGGGCGGTAGACCACGATGCTGCCGGAGGTCGTCTCCGCCTGGGGTCCATCCTTCCAGGTCCACACCTCGATCGGCTTGAACGCGGTGCCGCAGTCGAGGATAGTGCGCTCGGTAGGGGGGCCGTCGAGGAACAAGAGCTGCGCCCGCACGTCCGCCGGCGAGATGAACCTGCCCGCGGCGAGGCGCTGCCGCCGATCGATGCCTTCCCGCAGCACGGCGGCCGGGGTGTCGGCGCTCGGATCGCGTGCCAGGAACTCGTCGATCCAGCGCTGGCGCGCGCCGACGTCCATGTGCATGAGGGCCGTGCGCTGGTCGTCCGACAGGAGCAGCTGCGGGCCGTCTTGGAAGAAGGCGCGCTGCGGCTCGGGCCAGAGCACCGGGTCGTCCGGCGCCGGTGGCGGCGGCGGGACGACCGCGCTCGCCAAGGCCGTCGCGGCGGGCGCCGCGGCCGCCTGCCGGACTGCGCTCGGCGCCGGCGAAGCCGGTGATACGGTCGAGTCCGGCAACGCCGCCAGCGTCACCGAGGCGAGCAGGCACAGCGAGACGAACGGCAGCAGAGCAGACGTTGAGCGTGATCTCACGGGCGTCAGTATTGCACGGCCGGTGCCATGCCTGCAGCGTCCGGCCGTGGCGGGCGCAGCGAGCTGGTGCCACGAGCTGACCCCGAGCTGGTGTCACTGATTTGTCGCAGGAGCGACGAGCGATTACTATGGATCCAGGACGCCATGCCGCGACATCAAAGAAATGCGCCGATCCGCAGCTGGGAAGCCGGTGACTCGGTGCAGGGCTACGCACTGCTCACCAAGAAGGAGCTGCGCCAGGACCGCAACAACAAAAGCTATCTCGACATGGAGCTCGCCGACGCCAGCGGCTCGATCGTCGCCAAGGTGTGGGCCGACAGTCCGGCGCTTCACGGCCAGTTCGATGTCCACCGCTTCATCGCCTTCCGCGGCACCGTCAAGAGCTACCGCGAGCAGCTGCAGCTGACGATCGACGAATGCCGCGAGGCGACGGAGGACGACCGCCGGCTCGGCTTCGACGAGTCGCTGCTGGTACCGTCCACGCGCGAGGACATCGACGATCTGTGGATGAGACTCCGCGGTCTGCTGGAAACGGCGGTGGAGCGCCCGGCGATGCGGCGGCTCGCGGCCGAGACGCTTGCCGTCTACGGCGCGGAGCTGCGCGAGCATCCAGCGGCCAAATCGATGCACCACGCTTACCGCGGCGGCCTGCTCGAGCATGTCGTGTCGATGGCGGAGCTGGCCGTCGCCGTTTGCGGCCACTACCACGACCTCGACCGCGACCTGATGCTGCTCGGCGTCCTCTTCCACGATCTCGGCAAGCTGCGCGAGCTGGGAGCGATGCCCGCCAACGACTACACGCTCGAGGGCCGGCTGGTGGGGCACGTGGTGCTCGGCCGCGACTTGCTGCGCGAACGCTGCGCGGCCATCCCCGACTTTCCCGACGACCTGCGGTTGCTGCTCGAGCACCTGGTGCTGTCTCACCAGGGCAAGAAGGAGTTCAGCTCGCCGGTCGAGCCGATGACGCTCGAAGCGGTCGCCCTGCATTTCATCGACGATCTCGACGCCAAGCTCAACCAGCTGCGCATCGCGCGCGAAAGCTCGCCAGGCATGCTCTATCACCGCGGCCTGGCGCGCTACGTCTACCTGCCGGCCCCGGAAGGTCCGTCGCCGGCGGCCGACACCCAGGAGAGCGCCGGCCCCCTCGATCCTCCCGAGCCGGGCGCCGCGCCCGCCGAGCAGCCCGGGCTCTTCGGCGAGCCGCCCCGCCCCAGCGCCACGGCCGGGGCACCGCCGGCGCCCGCGGCCGCGCCTGTCGTCGAGCCGGCGGTAGAGCCGGCCCCGACCGGCCGCCGCTGAAAACTGCCTCCATCAGAGCGCCGGCTCCTACCAGCGCATCTGATACAACATCCAGTAGACCACCACGCCGGTCACCGAGACGTAGAGCCAGATGGGCAGAGCCCACCGAGCGATCTTCTTGTGCTGCGAGAATCTGCGGCGAAAAGCTCGTACCACGGTAATGCCGGCGAGTATGGGTACCGTAGCGGCAAGCAAGGTATGACTGATCAGAATTGTGAAGTAAACGATCCGCGCGGTCCCGGTGCCTGGGAAATGTACCGAGCCCACATGCGCGTGATAGATCAGGTACGAAGTCAGGAACAGAGTCGAACAAACCAGCGCCGTCACCATCGCGGCGCGGTGCGCTCTCCAGCGCCGGTTGCGGATCAGCAGGAAGCCGGTCACCAGCAGCAAGGCGGACAGCGCGTTGAGCGTGGCGTTGACCGCCGGCAGGTCATGGATGCGGAGCATTCCGGGATTCTAACCCGCGTCCTTCATTCAGTCTGCCGCGAAGCGTTGCCAGTCATCGCCCGCGCCTCGTCATGGGTTGCCCGGTCGATGACCGCCGCCGCGGGCCGCACCTGCGCGCGGGAGTGCGCAGGCCGAGCCGCCGATTCCGTCTTTAGAGAATGGAGGGATTTCGCCGGTGAGGAAGCGATGGAGCGGCGCTGAGCGGGATGTTACGATGACGGCGAAAGGGGGTTTGGCCATGGCCCTCGAGCTCGATTCCCTCCCTCCCGCCTACCTGCTGAC
>DATKFK010000870.1:0-3639 GCA_035544375.1 Thermoanaerobaculia bacterium | reverse complement strand
CAAGCCGGCGAGCGCCTGCTCGGCGGCGGCGCCGCGTCCGGACCACCAAACCTGCAGGCGGTCGGCGAGGTAGAAGGCGTAGACCGGGATGCGCTGCCGGTCGCCCTGCCACAGGAAGGGCTCCATCACGTCGGGGTTGGCGTCGCGGGAGAAGACCCCCAGCTCCCAGCCGGGCAGATCCTCGACCAGCCGCGCCCAGGTCGGCAGGGTGTGGTACACGTCGGGGCACCACTCCTCGGCGATCGCCAGCACGCGCAGGGGAGGCAGCGCGCGCAGCCACGCCAGGTCGGCCGCCCGGTGGCTGGGCTGGCGATAGACCTCCTCGAAGGTCTCGCGGTTGCGGGCGACCGTCGCCAGGTAGGCGGCGAAGGACAGGCGCCGCGCCCAGACCTCCTTCGGCAGCGGGTTCATGGATGGAAGATAGCTCGATTCGCGCCACCGGCGGCGCCGGCGGCGGGCCGCGGCCAGCGCCTCGCCCGCCGCGCCGGCGACGAGCGCCGCGCCCATCGCCATGGCGGTGCCGGCTGTCCCTGCCAGCGGCATCACCCGCGCCGTCCCGCCGGCGGCCGGCGGCCATGGGTCTGGCGGCAACCGGGCCGGCGGCAATGGCGGCGGCGCCCGATCTGCCGCCGAAGCCGCCGGATGGTCTGGTTCATGGCAATGCGTACGGAAGGGCGGCGGCTTCCGTCCAGCCGCGGAGGGGGGGCGCGTTCCGTTCAGCTCAGCTATGGTCGCGGCGGCTGCGTCCTCGGCCGCGGGCTGGCTTACCAACGGTACGACAGGCCGCCGCCGAACAGGAAGTTGTCGCGGTAATGCGAGGCGTTGCGCAGCTGATCGGGGAAGCGGCTGGCGACGGCGCGGCCCAGGCCGCTGATCGCCAGGCCGCTCGAGCCGAGCGGCACGTCGATGCCGAGCGCGGCGCCCCAGCCGAAGTCGGTGCCGGTCCCGCGGAAGCCGCCGCCGGATGTCTGCACGACTCCGGCGATCGGCCCGAGGTAGATGTCGGCGTGCTCCACCCGGAGGAGGTGGCCGTAGACGCCGAGCATGAACGGGCGGACCTGGAGCCTGCTCTTGGATTCGAACGCCGATGGGCCCACCGCGCTGGTGGTCACCCGGTCCGCCTCGATGTGGGTCTGCGAGGCGGCGAAGTCGATGCCGAGCCAGGGGGTCAGCAGATACTCGGCGTCCACGCCGCCGCCGGGCTTGCCATGGTAGGTCTCGGTGGTGAAGGTGTCGACGCCGAGCGCCGCCTCCGAATGGGAGAAGCTGTCGAAGAGGTAGTAGGCGCGCACCACCAGGCGCGGTCCCTCCTCCGGAGCCCTGCCCGCCTGCGCCAGTGCCGGGGGCGTCGCCAGCACCGCTCCGGCGGCCAGAGCCAGGGAGGCGAACAGCCAGCTTCGCAGCTCGATCCTTGCAATCATCGCGCGCTCCTCGTCAGCAGGTCGCCGCGACGCTCGGCGGGGTGACCGGCGTCTTCCATGGGCGGTATATGCCAGCATTCTACACAACCGGGGGAAGGCAATGGCGGCTGGGGTGGCTCAGTTTGCCTGCTGCTGGTGGTGACGGTGAACTGGCGCAAGGCCTTTCTCGTCAGAGATGGCCGGCCTCAGGTACGGGCGCTGTCACTACTGTCAACTAGACACAAGGGCACTAGTGTAATGTCCTGTCATGGCTGACACAGGGAAGGGACCGCGGGGGGGCAAGACGACTGTGACCGCGCGTGGCCTGGTCCGTACTGTCGTTTACCTGCACCCGGACGAGCGCAAAGCGCTCAAGATGGCGGCCGTCGAGCGCGAAGTAGCCGCGTCAGAGATCATGAGGGAAGCGCTGCGCCGATACCTGGCGATTGAGGACTAAGGCTACGTTGAGCGTTTTTTCTAGGAGGGGGAACAAAAATGGCTCCTCGTACGTCTAATAATATAGGCGGCGCCGCACCCTGGGTCCGGGGCTCGGTATACTACCCAGTGGGGTATTGACGGGGCGCTCTGCCCCAGGTAAGATGCCACAGTAGCATCTTAGACAATCATGCGGATGCTTCAGCGCTGTCCTGCGGTGGCGCGCCTGTTGCACCTTCCCTGTATCCCTCTCTCTCGAAGGGGGCTACCGGACTATCGGAGAATGACCATGACGCACTACCCAATCCTCTTCTCGCGCCGCGACGTAGTGAAGGCCAGAGATTACACGGCGGGCGTAATCGTCGCCGGCCGCATCTTGGTGACCGAAGAAGACGGAGAATTCTGGGCCGAGGGTGTAAACCCCGGTGGCATGGCCGCGGAAGGCGATTCAACCGAGACGGCGCTATGCGCGCTGTGCGACAGCTACCACAAGGTGCTACTCGACATCGCCGAGGACGCACCCTCGTTCGAGAGCTTCAAGAAGGCTGTCGAGCGATTCTTCGCCGACACCAACATGACCGCGCTCAAGGAGTGGGAGGAGGCGGTGCTCCAGGTGCGGGCAGGCAAGCTGACGTTGGATAGCATGGGAAAGCGGCCCTCGGAATCACCGATCGGCATCCGGGTGCTGCCACTCGATAAGGGCAACGCCAGGCAGGAAGAGGAGGAGGTCAGCGACGCAGCGATGGCGGCTTGAGGGGGATGCCCTCCCTTGCCCAGGTGAAGCTCTCTGAAATCGCAGCCATGCTCGAGAAGTGTTCTCCGGGCGCACGAATCGTTCCCAAGAAGCACCATTTCTGGGTCTTCGATTCGAGGGGAGGGATCTACAGGGGCCTTCCGCTAGGAAAGCACGGCAAGAAAGACCCCAAAATAGAGCTTGGGCATGTGAGATCGATGGCACGGCACCTCGGTTTCGAGGAATGTGCCCAGAGCGTGTTCAAATGGAAGTCGAAGGAGGCCGCTCGATGATGCCGACACCAAAGAGGCCCCCTAAAGCTCTCGCGAGACACCACTCAGCGGGCCTTTCAGGTGATGGCGCTCCTGACAGCCACGGCGCCAACTCCCAAGGAGGAGCCGGCTAAGGACCCGCGGGCTGTGTCCCGCGTGCGTCGTGGCGGGTTAAAGGGTGGCACCGCTCGAGCGACAAAACTCTCGCCAGAGAGACGCAAGGAAATCGCAGAAAAGGGCGGCGGCGGCGCGCTGGCACGACCGCCACTGATCACAGTTCAATTGGCAAAGATCACGGGGTCAACGTGGCCCAATTCCGGCCCGCTCCAAGGTCGCTTTCCACGGCAGAGCTTGGACGCGGGCCGTCTTTGAGCACCATGCGGCAGCCGTGGCGCTGCATTTCATCCACTACAACTTCTGCCGGCCGCACATGACGCTGAAAGGGTCGGACTCCCGCCCAGGCGGCCGGCATGACCTCCCGCCGGTGGACCGTCGAGGATCTCATCCGGCTGCTTGAAGAGGCGCAGAATCCAAAAGCCTGAAACTGGGCCCGATGTTGATGCCCAGGAGATAGCGGGCCATCTCAGAGCAACTGGCTGGCATCGTGAAGGATGTGCCGACTGGCCACGACGCGGGGTAGCCAGGCGGCCGCGGGGGCGCCGCAGAGGGCCGGTCAGCGGCGGCGCCGGATAGAAGCCGGCCGGCGGGAGCAAGCGAGAATTCTAGCCGCTGGCCGAGGCCGCGGACTGCTCGGCGAGGGCGAGCCAGGCGGCCACGGTGGCCAGCTTTTCGTCCTGGC
>DATKFK010000869.1:0-3948 GCA_035544375.1 Thermoanaerobaculia bacterium | reverse complement strand
AGGGCGAGCTGGTGGTGATCGATCACGGCCTCCTGCCCGGCGAGCGCGTCGTGGTGGCCGGCCACATCGGCGTGATGCCGGGCGGCAAGGTGCACGTCGAGGAGCCGGCCCCGCGCGCCGCCGAGGCCGCCGCCGCGACGGCGCCCGCGATCGCCATCAGCAGCCAGGGCAGCCAGGGAACCCAGGGCCGCCAGGGCCGCCGGATCAGCCAGATCAGCCCGAACCGCCCGAGCACCCAGGGAGGAAGGTCATGAGCTTTTCGGAACCGTTCATTCGCCGGCCGGTGATGACGGCGGTCCTGACCGCCGCCGTGATCCTCTTCGGCGTGCTCGCCTACCGGCAGCTCGCGGTCAACGACCTGCCGGCCGTGGATTACCCGGTCATCCAGGTGCAGGCCGACTACCCGGGCGCCAGCCCCGAGACGGTGGCCGCCAACATCGCCACGCCGCTCGAGCGCCAGTTCATGCAGATCAACGGCCTCGAGCTGGTGACCTCCCAGAGCACCCAGGGCCACCTCGGCCTGACCCTGCAGTTCGCGCTGTCGAAGAGCGTCGACGCCGCCGCCACCGACGTGCAGACGGCGATCTCCCAGGCCGCCGGCAGCCTGCCGGTCGACCTGCCGGCGCCGCCGACCTACTCCAAGACCAACCCCAACGATCAGCCGCTCATGTACATCGCGCTGACCAGCGACTCGGTGACGTCCGGCCAGCTCTATGATTACGCCAGCACCCAGGTCGGCCAGCGCATCAGCATCCTGCCCGGCATCAGCCGCGTCAACGTCTTCGGCACCAAGTCCGCGGTCCGCATCAAGGCCGATCCCACGGCGATGTGGGCGCGCCAGATCTCGATCGACGACCTGGCGGCCGCCATCCGCAACGGCACCAGCTACACCGGCGCCGGCCAGCTCGACGGCGCCGCCGGCACCCTGCTGCTCCATCCGCAGGGGCAGCTCGACAGCGCCCAGGCGTACAACGACCTGATCGTCGGCAGCAGGGACGGCGCCCCGATCTACCTCCGCGACGTCGCCGAGGCCAGGGACGGCGTCCAGGACGAGCGCATCAACCTGCACTTCTGGCTGCGCGGCCACCCGGTGCCAAAGGCCACCGTCGTCATCGCCGTCTTCCGCCGCGCCGGGGCCAATGCCGTCGAGGTGGCCAACAGTGTCCGCGGGCTGCTGCCGCTGGTCAACGCCGAGCTGCCGGCGTCGGTGCAATTGACCACGATCTACGACCGCTCGTGGTCCATCGTCCGCTCGATCGGCGACGTGCAGCAGACGCTGGTCATCGCCTTCGTGCTGGTCGTCGGCGTGATCTTCGTCTTCCTGGGACGGGCGCGCGACACGCTCATCCCGGCGGTCGCCCTGCCGCTGTCGCTGCTGCTCACGTTCGTGGTGATGCGGGTGCTCGGTTACAGCCTCGACAACCTGTCGCTGATGGCGCTCACCCTGGCCATCGGCTTCCTGGTGGACGACGCCATCGTCTTCCTCGAGAACACGGTGCGGCGGCTCGAGGGCGGCGAGCGGCCGCTCGAGGCGGCGCTCCACGGCGCCCGCGAGATCAGCTTCACGATCCTCGCCATGACCATCTCGCTCGCCGCGGTCTTCCTGCCGATGGTCTTCATGTCGGGGCTGGTCGGCCGCATCTTCCGCGAGTTCGCCATCACCATCGTGGTCTCGATCCTGGCCTCCGGCCTGGTGTCGCTGACGCTCACGCCGCTGATGAGCGCGCGCCTCCTGGCGCAGCGCGGCTCGGGCACGCGGCGCACCTGGATGGAGCGGGTCGTCGGCGGCCTCGAGCGGCGCGTGCTCGCCGGCTACGGCAGGTCGCTGTGGTGGTTCCTGCGCCATCGCTGGGTCGCCGCGCTGACCTGGGTCGCCTGCCTCGCCGGCACCGTGTGGCTCCTGGTGATTGTGCCCAAGGCCTTCCTGCCGCCCGGCGACAGCAGCGTCATCGCCGGCGTCATCATCGGCCGCGAGGGATCCTCGCCGGCGGAGATGAAGGCGCTGCAGGCGCGGGCCAACGACGTCCTGCGCCAGGACGCCAATGTCCGGGCGGTCGCCTCGGTGACCGGCGGCAGCCAGTTCATCGCCTCCAACCAGGGGCTCTTCTTCATCTTCCTCAATCCGCCCCAGGGCCGGCCGCCGATCCAGCAGGTGGCGGGCCAGTTGATGGGCAGGCTCGCCGGCATTCCCGGCGTCTTCCCGTTCCTGCGCCCCTACCCGGTGCTCGAGATCTCGACCGGCGCCACCAACCAGAACCAGGGCCAGTACGCCTACTCGCTGTCGGGCGTCGATCCGGACCAGGTGTACGAGACCGCCGACAAGCTGATGGCCAGGCTCAGGGACTACCCCGGCTTCGCCACCCTCTCCTCGGATCACTTCGCCCACACGCCCAGCCTCGACGTCGAGCTGCGGCGCGACCAGGCGCGGACCTACGGCGTGTCCGAGGCGCGCATCCTGGCGCTGCTGCGCAACGCGTACTCGCAGAACTACCTCTACCTGATCAAGAAGCCCGCCGACCAGTACCAGGTCATCCTGGAGGTCAAGGACGCCGAGCGCGCCAGCCCGGGCGACCTGTCGCTGCTCTACATCAAGTCCGACGACGGCAGGAACCTGGTGCCACTCAAGGCGCTGGTGACCGCCAGGACGTCGCTCGGCCCCCAGGCGGTGAACCATCTGAACCAGTTCACCAGCGTCACGGTGTTCTTCAATCTCAAGCCCGGCGTGGCGATCGGCGACGCCACCGACTTCATCGCCAAGACCGCGGCCCAGGTGGTGCCGCCGAGCATCCGCGCCAGCTTGCAGGGCGAGGCCCTGACCTTCCGCAGCACCGTCTCGAACCTGACCATCCTGATGGTTTTGGCGGTGTTCGTGATGTACGTCATCCTCGCCATCCTCTACGAGAGCTACCTGCATCCGGTGACCGTCCTCTCGACCCTGCCGACGGCGCTGGTCGGCGGCCTGCTGACGCTGGTGCTGTTCGGCGGCGAGGCGTCGCTCTACGCCTTCATCGGCATGTTCATGCTGATGGGGATCGTCAAGAAGAACGGCATCATGATCGTCGACTTCGCCAGCCAGCGCGTCGCCGCCGGCGAGCCGGCCGAGCGGGCGATCCACGACGCCAGCATGGACCGTTTCCGCCCGATCCTGATGACCACCCTGGCCGCCGTCTTCGGCGCGCTGCCGATCGCGGCCGGCTACGGCGGCGACGGCGCGTCGCGCCGGCCGCTCGGCCTGATCGTGGTCGGCGGCCTGGTGGTGTCGCAGCTGATCACCCTCTACGTCACGCCGGTGATCTACCTCTACCTCGAACAGTTCCAGGAGAAGGTGCTCGACCGCACGTCCTTCTTCCGCTCCGGGCGCGCCGCCGCGGGCGGCGGGCCGGCCGCGGGCGGCGGCGCCGGCGGCCACGGCGGCGCTGGCGGCGAAGGCATCGGCGACCGTGCCCTGGCCCCGGCGGCGCTGGCCTTCTCCGCCACCGCGGCGCCGGCAGCGTCCACCGCCGCCACTCACCGCGACGGCGAGCAGACCCGGTTCGGCGACCTCGTCGGCGCCGGTTTGGAGACCCGCTCATGACCAGGCAGACCCTTTCCCTCTTCGCCATCCTCGCCGTCGCCGCTGCGCTCCTCGCGGGTTGCGCCGTCGGCCCCAACTATCGCCGGCCGGCGGTCGCCGTTCCCGACCAGCTGCGCGGACAGCCGGCCCCGGTCCAGGCGGCCTCGCTCGCCGACCAGGCCTGGTGGCAGCTGTTCAAGGACGACGCCCTGCAAGGCCTGATCGACGAGGCGGTGCGCAACGCTTACGACCTGCGGCTCGCCGTCTGGCGGGTCGAGGAGGCGCGCGCCGCCGCCGGCATCGCCCGGGCCGGGTACTGGCCCCAGGTCCAGGTGCAGGGCCAGTGGACGCGGAGCCGCCAGTCCCCCGCCGCCTTCGGAGCACTTGGCGCCGCG
>DATKFK010000868.1:0-2683 GCA_035544375.1 Thermoanaerobaculia bacterium | reverse complement strand
CCGCATCGCGCCGCCGCCGGGCTTCGCGCCCCAGCCCCTGCCCGCCAACCGGGTGCGCCACCTCGGGACCGCGACGCTCGCGGAAGACTACGCCGCCGGCGCCGGCGGCCAGGTGACCGTCACCCTGCGGCTCGAGAGCGGCAAGCGGCGCATCAAGCCCGGCGAGTTCGACCAGCTGCGCAACGCCGTCCGCGAGATCGCCGCCGCCAGGCCGGTCATGGTGCAGTTCGCGCAGGTCGGCGAGGCGGACCTGGCGGCGGGACGGATCCGGGAGGCGATCGCCGAGTTCCAGCGCGAGGCGGCGGCGGCGCCAGCCAAGGCGCTGCCCCATTGCCGGCTGGCGCGGGCCCTGCTCGCGGGCGGCATGGGCGAGGCGGCGCGCCGCGAGGCCGAACGGGCCACCCGCCTCGAGCCGCGTTCGGCCGCCGCCCAGCGGACGCTCGCCTGGGTGTTGCAGCACGACGCCCTGGGACGCCGCTTCGGCGCCGGCTTCGACCGCGCCGGCGCCATCGCCGCCTATCGCCGGGCCAAGGAGCTCGACGCCGAGGACGAGGCAACGGGCGCCGATCTCGCCATCCTGCTCGAGCACGACGCCCAGGGGCGGCGCTACGCGGCCGGTTCCGACCTGGGAGCGGCGATCGCCGAGTACCAGCAGCTGCGCGCGAATCTCAAGAGCCGGGCGATGGACGACAACCTGCTGATCGCCTTGCTGCGCGCCGGCCGCTTCGCCGAGGTGCAGGCGCTGGCGGCCGAGATCGAGGAAACGCCGGCCCGCAACGCGCTGCGGCTCGCCGCCCTGGCCGCCACCGCCGGACCGGAGGCGGCGGTGCGCGACGTGGAGCGCCGGATCTGGGACCCGGCGGCGCTGGTCGCCGCGCTGGATGCCGCGGCGCAGGAGCTGGTGGCGGCGCGCCGCTACGGCGAGGCGTCGGCGTTGCTCGCCCGGGCCGGGCAGCAGTCGCCGGACGCCGCCGCCTTCCTGGCGCGCGCCGACGCGCTGCGGCGGGCGCGCCGGCACGAGGAGGTGGCGCTGCCGGCCGGCGAGCCGGCGAGCGCCGTCAAGCGATTCCTGCTCGCCGCGCTGGCCGAGCCGCCGGCGACCGACCGCATGCTGGCGCTGCTCAGCCGCGGTCTGGCCGACAGCCTGACCCCGGCGGCGAGGCGCGACCTGGTCGAGGCGCCGGCCCGCGGCCTGCGCTCGCCGCGCACCTCGCCGCATGGCCAGGACCTCTCCGCCGACGTGCGCCAGGACCTGGTGCTGGCCGCGTGGCGCGATGCGGTGGCGGGCGACGATCAGCTCGGCTACCGCGTCGAGATCTCGTCGGCGGTGGGCGAAAGCACCGCGCGCTCCGCCTTCTTCGTGGTGCGGGAGAACGGCGAATACCGCATCGCCGGGTTGGGCGACGTGCCGGCCACCCTTGGCTTCGAAGCGCTGCGGCGGACGGGCGCGCATGACCTCCGCGGCGCCGGCAGGTGGCTGGACTGGGCGCGAGAGGAGCTGCAGCTGCAGGCAGCGCCGCCGGCCACGGGCGCCGAGGCGCCGGAGACGGCGGCCCCTGCCGGCGATGGCGGCGATGCCCGTGACGCAAGCGATGCCGGCGACGGGGGCGCCTTTGGCGCCGGCGAGCAGGTGCCGGGCGTGCCGCTGCTGGCGCTGTGGCGTCCCGGGAAAGCGCCCTCGCCCGCGGACGACACCGCGGTCCGTTGCGCGGCGGCCAGCCTGGCGGCGATGGCGGCCGGCGGCTCCGCCGCGGCGCCTGGCGAGGCGACGGTCGAGATCCTCCGCTCCTGTCGCGACGGCGACGCCGGCGCCTCCCGGCCCGACTCCGTCAGGCGGCGATTCGCCTTCGAGGTGGCGCTCGCCGGCGCCTATTCCGGGATGGGGCGGTTCCAGGACATGCTCGCGACGGCCCGCGGCCTCGCCGGCGGCAATCCCGACTCGGCGGTCGCCTTTGCCCTGCAGGCGCGGGCGCTGGGGGCCTTGCAGCGGTGGGCGGAGCTGTCGGAGCTGGCGGACCGGCGGCTGCAAGCACGTCCTGAAGACGCCTCGGCGCTGCGCATCGCGGCCCGCGCAGCGGCGCGGCGCGGCGACCTGGAAACGGCGGCGAACCTGCTGCGCCGGGTGGCCGGCAGCGGCCGGGAGAGCGCGGGCGATCTCAACGAGCTGGCCTGGCTGGCCCTGGTGCGCGGCCGGCCCGACGACCAGGCCGTCGAGGATGCCCAGCGCGCCGCGGCGCTTTCAGGCTACCGCGACGCGGCGACCCTTCACACCCTGGCCTCGCTGTATGCCGAGCGCGGCCGGCCGGCCGAGGCGTACCGCATCATCGTGCAGTCGATCGAGGCCAAGCCCGCCGGCGCCGGCGGCATGGCGGCCGAGGCGGACGCCGCCGACTGGTACGTCTTCGGCCATCTGGCCGAGAGCTACGGCCTGCCGGAGGTGGCGCGGCGCCTTTACTCCCGCGTGCGGCCCGGCCGGCCCGGGGAGATCGATCCGCTTTCGACCTTCCGCCTGGCGCAGGCCCGCCTGGCCGCCCTGGGCGCCGTCAAGGAGGCCGCGGCGGCCAAGGGCGGCCACGGCGGCGGGTAGAGTGTCCCTGGCGGCCGCAGCCGGCGGGCGGCGGCCGCGGCCCCACTCGCGATGAACGTCGTCGGCGTCTCGGCCTTCTTTCACGAGTCGGCGTGC
>DATKFK010000867.1:0-3158 GCA_035544375.1 Thermoanaerobaculia bacterium | reverse complement strand
ATCACCGCCGGCGGCTCCCAGATCTCCAAGGAGGAGAGCTGGGGCCGCCGCAAGCTGGCCTATCCGATCGCCAAGCTCAACGAGGGCAAGTACGTCCTGCTCTGCATCGAGAGCGAGGGCGGCAAGAGCTCGCTGCCCGAGGTCGAGCACCGGATGCGCCAGAACGACAAGATCCTGCGCTACCTCACGGTGCGCACCGACGAGGATCTCAAGCGCGCGGCCTCGCGCCATCCCAAGACCGCGGGGCGCGCCGGCGAATCGCCGGGCGGTCCCGGCGGCCCTGGCGGCGTCGGCGGCGACACTGCCGCCGGTCCGGCGACGGCGGGGGAGGTCTAGCCCATGGCCCGCCCAAGGAAGGTCTTCTACCGCCGCCGCAAGGTCTGCAAGTTCTGCGCGGACAAGATCGACTACGTGGACTTCAAGGACGTCAAGCTCCTGCAGCAGTTCATCCCCGAACGCTCCAAGATCCTGCCGCGGCGGATCTCGGGCACCTGCGCCCGGCACCAGCGCCTCCTGCAACAAGCCATCAAGCGGGCGCGTCACCTGGCGCTGATCCCGTTCACCACGGACTAGGAGGGGCGCGACGATGAAAGTGATCCTGCTCAGCGATCAGCGCCACCTCGGCAAGCGCGGCGAGCTCGTCGAGGTGAAACCGGGCTATGGCCGCAACTACTTGCTGCCGCAGGGCCTGGCCCTCGAAGCGACGCGCCCCAACCTCGTGGCTTTCGAGCAGCAGCGGGCCAAGATCGACGCCCGCCACGCCCAGGAGCGCGCCGCCGCCGAAGCGCTCGCGGCGAAGATGAAGAACCTGCGCCTCGAGATCCCCAAGCGCGTCGGCGAGACCGACACCCTGTACGGCTCGGTCACCGCAACCGAGGTTGCCGAGCTGCTCGAGCGCAAGGGCTTCAGCATCGACCGCCGCCGCATCGACCTCGAAGGCGGCATCAAGACGCTGGGCGACCACCAGGTGCGCATCGAGCTGAACCCGGAGGTCATCGCCGAGGTGACCGTCACGGTGGTGCGGGAAGAGTAGCCGTTCGTGACCGACGCCGGCGCTCCGCGGCGCACCGGGCCGGCGGAGCCAGCGGAGCCCTCGCGGCAGGTCGAGCCGGCACGGCCGGCAGCGCAGCCAGCGGCGCCGGCGGCGCGCCGGCCGCCCGCGATCGACGACTTCCTGGTCGAGCCCACCCGCGACCTGGCTGACTGGCACTGGTTGTGGAAAGAGGACCGCGAGTTCCCCATCCGCAGCCACCGCGGCCTGCTCGGCCGCTTCCTGGTCGCCTGGAAGCGGCTGCTGCGGCCGCTGGTCAAGGTCCCTCTGAACGACCTCTGGGACCGCCAGCGCATTTTCAACCTCATCCTGCTCGAGCAGCTGCGGGACGCGCGGCAGCTGCGCCAGCGCGACGACCAGCGCATCGCCTATCTCGAGACCCTCAACGCCGAGGGTATCGAGGAGCTGATGCGCCACAACGACGCGCTGTTCGCGCGCGCCGACCAGAAGCTCGACCTCTACCGCCGCGAGGCGCGGGACCTGCTGGGCAGTCTCGGCGCCGCTCTCGCGCGCTTCGCGCCGCCAGCCGCGCCGCCAGCCGAGGCGGCGGCCGCGGCCGGCCCGGACGGCCCGGACGGCGAGTCGAGCACGGAACCCGCGGCGGCCGGCCTTGCCGCGGCCGCCGCCGGCGAGCTTTCCCAGGCGCGAGACGAGCACGCGTACTTCGAGCTCGAGCGGCGTCACCGCGGCACCGAGGAAGAGATCCGCTGGCGCATCGCGCGCTACCTGCCCTATCTCGAGGCGGGCGGACCGGCGCTCGACCTGGGCTGCGGCCGAGGCGAGGCGCTGGCGCTGCTGCGGGATCACGGCATCGCGGCGCGCGGCGTGGACGGCAGCGCCCGCATGGTGGCGATCTGCCGCGAGCGCGGCCTCGACGCCGTCCAGGGCGACCTCTTCGCGGTCCTCGCCGCGGCGCCTCCCGGCAGCCTCGGGGCGGTGCTCTCCTTCCATGTCGTCGAGCACCTGGCGGCCGGCCAGCTCGACCGGCTGGTCCGCCTGGCCTGGGGGGCGCTGCGCCCCGGCGGCGTGCTGATCCTGGAAACCCCCAGCCCGCTGTCGCTGCTGGTCGCGGCGCGCAACTTCTGGCTCGACCCCACTCACCAGCGGCCGGTTCATCCCGACAGCCTGCGGCTGAGCTACGAGCTCGCCGGCTTCGATCCGGTCGAGCGTCTGGACCTGCGCCCCTTTCCGCCGGAGGAGCGGCTGCCCGAGATCGACCTTTCCCGGCTGCCGCCCGAGCAGCGGGAGCTGGCCGATGCCGTCAACCGGCTGCGCGACCAGCTGGACGAGCTGCTGTACGGCAGCCAGGACTACGGCCTGATCGGGATCAAGCCGGCGCCTTAGGTGAGATAGTAAGTGCCATGATCCGCCTGCGCAACGTCGAGAAGTCCTATCCGTCCCCGCAGGGCGGCGCCACCTACGTGCTGCGCCGCATCAACCTCGAGGTCAGGGAAGGCGAGTTCGTCACCATCATGGGACCCTCCGGTTCCGGCAAGACGACGCTGCTGTCGATCCTCGGCATGCTCGACGGCGCCTGGGTGGGCGAGTACGACCTGCTCGACCAGCCGATCCACCTGCTCAAGGCGAAGCAGCGGGCGCAGGTGGCCAAGCAGAACATCGGCTTCGTCTTCCAGGCCTACCACCTGCTCGACAGCCTGACGGTGGCCGAGAACCTCGACCTGCCGCTGTCCTACAAGGACATCAAGAAATCCGACCGCCAGGCCCTGGTGGCCGACGCCCTCGACCGCTTCCACATCGTCGGCAAGAAGGACCTCTTCCCCTCCCAGCTCTCCGGCGGCCAGCAGCAGCTGGTGGGCGTTGCGCGGGCGGTCATCGGCAACCCGAAGCTGCTGCTCGCCGACGAACCCACCGGTAACCTGCACACCTCGCAAGCCGAGGAGATCATGCAGCTGTTCAAGCGGCTCAACGACGAGGGCACCACCATCATCCAGGTCACCCACTCGGAGAAGAACGCCGAGTACGGCCACCGCATCGTGCGGCTGCTGGACGGCTGGATCGTCGACTGAAGCGGCGCGTCCCGCCGATGCCCCGTCCGCTCGCCGCCGCTGCCGCCGCGCTCTCGTGTTGCCTGGCGTCGTCGCCGGTA
>DATKFK010000866.1:0-15233 GCA_035544375.1 Thermoanaerobaculia bacterium | reverse complement strand
GGCAGGCTGACGTCCTGGATGGGCGTCTTGTTCTCGTTGGGATCGCCGCCGTTCAGGAACTGGTTGAGGTTCAGGTAGCCGGTCGACGAGACCGGCACCGGCGACGAATGGATGTCCCACACCTTGACGCCCCAGTCCATGGCGGTGAACGCCCAGCCGTTCTGGATGTCGATCGAGAAAAAGTACGGGTTGTTCGAGTAGGCCCCCGTGTACTCGTTGAAGGCCGTGACGTCGCGTTCCACCGGGATGCTGCTCTCCGCAGGCTGCAGCGAGGAGCTCCAGTAGGTCGAAGGCACCGGAGTTGCAGGAGTCCCGCAGGAGATCCAGCCGCAACCCGACCGGTCGCAGGTAGCTGCCGCGAGCGGGGCCGGGGCGGCGGCGGCGGCCACCGCGATGGCCAGCGCCAGGCCGATCAGAACCGGGGGTCGATGATCGGCGCGGTCAGGCGTTCGAGAGGTGGAAGCACGGGCACGCGGACTGTACATAACCAAAGCTCCTCTTTACCAGCTACCCGGTGACGGCTGTTCGAGGCCGCTGCCGGCCGGCGCATCGGGACGCGACGAGCCGCAGCCAATCGCACCGCGACCGCCTGGACGAAGACGACCATCCTGCGTATCGCTCCTGTCGGACGGCCTCACCCGCGAAGGACTTGAAGCGTCCGCGGTGCAACCGTCTGAGAGGGACCCTTCCAATCTGGCACCAACCCCGGAGAACCCGTGGCGGGGGTGGGGGCCAGGTTGCAAGAGCCGATTTGGGGTCGGCCCGTGAAGGGAAGCGGGCCCGGACCGAGATCCGGGCCCGCTGAAGAGCGACTACGGGACGAAATGGTTGGCAGCGCAGGCGCTGTCGAGCCGGATGGCGTCGATGCCGACCGCGAAGTGGCCGTTCGAAGCCAGCGTGTACACCACCCAGGCCTGAGCGGCGGCCGGATCGACCGGCGGGTTGTTACCCGCGGCCGCCACCGTCGTGTTCAGGTCGAGGTAGAGCCAGCCGAAGCTGAAGGGCACCGGGAAGGCCGCGCCGTTCACGATCGTCCGCTGCGTTTCGGCCGGGAACGGAATCAACGACCCGGTCGGCGGCTGCGGCGAGAAGGGGAACGTCTGCGGCACGACCGGATGCTCCTGCTCGTCGAAGATCACGATGCCTTCCTGACCGAGCGGGTACCAGGCCGGCTGCAGGCCGGGGGTCGCCGGGCAGGTGAAGGGACCCTGATTGACCTTCGAATCGCGCCATACCAGCAGCGAGGTGCCGCCGCTGAAGGGGCCGCCGTTGAGGTAGCGGGCGGCGAAGGTGGTCGCCAGCGGCTCGCGGTTGTCCACCGCGGTCCAGGCGTCGTAGCGGCCGTAGAAGGTGTAGCGGCCGGCCGTGGAGGTCGCCGGGTTGGTCGCGTCGGCCTCGATGTGGACGAGGTCGCCGCCCTCGGCGAAGTTCTGCACCGAGTTGACGATGAACCAGTCGCCCCACAGGACGTTCTGGTTGGTGGCGTCGCCGGTGCCGCCGGCAGCGAAGTAGCCGGCATCACCCGGGAAGCGCAGCGAGCAGTTGCTCACCGTGTCCATGGTGAGGTAGCCGCGGGCGATGTTGTCGCCCAGGGCCTGGCCGGCGCAGTTGCCCTTGAGGATCGCCGACGGCTTGCCGGTCAACGCCGCCTGCAGGTGGGCGGTGAAGAACGACGGCAGCGCGGGTGGCGGCAGCACCCCGGTGCAGCTCGCGAAGTTGATGTCTTGCGAGAACGAGCCCTTGGGGCTGATGGTGTCGGTCGGATCCTGGCCCGCCGACGCCGTCTGCGGCATGTTGCCGTTGACGATGATGTCGCGCAGGTTGACCGACTGCACATCGTACCCGGTCAGGTAGATGTTGAAGTCGAGCACGGGGACCGACAGGTCGGACCACATGACGACGTGGACCAGCACGGCTGTGGCGGAGGCGTTGTTGACCGAGAAAAGGGTCGTCAACCCGTTGGGGTTGCTGAGATCCACCTCGAAGTAGGGCAGCAGCAGCGTCGCCGCCGGCACCGCATCGATGGTGCAGATCACAGCCCCAGCCTGGCCGCCCAGGGCCAGCAGGCCCAAGAGAGCGAGACTCAGTGCGGTTTTCTTCATGACAGACAATCTCCTAGGGTTGGTGTTGCTGATGCAAGTACAACCATCCAAGTGTCCGACTACTCCACTCTCCTCGGGAAGGAACATCACCTCCTGTTTAAAGTTTAGAGTCTCTTAACTCTAAGCAAATCAAAGAGTTCCAGCGTCGGCCGCGAAACTTGCCGCCTTGTCGAGCTGCCAGCTATCGCGGCCAGAGTCGGCGTCGTCCGTTGTGCCTTGCGGGGTGACGCCGGGCCCCCCAGCCGGTTTTATGCTTTCGCACTATAGGGATGTCCCCCCGCGCTGTCAAGCGTTTAGGATCGATTTTTCCAAGAAGATTTCCGCCGGCCATCCACGGGATGGCGCGCGATGGCGAAAATGACGGAAGGGCATCAGGAGCCGCCTCCCGGCTTCGCGGCAGCCTGCGAGGCTGGGGCCGGGGCACTCCCCGCCGCCTTGCCCGCCTTGCCCGCATCGGCCGGCATCGCGTGCCAGGCGCGGATGCCGCCCTCGGAGCGGCACTGGTCCGGCGCGTACATCGCCGAGTATTCGCCGGACCACGACGCCACGATCTCGGCCTTGCCGTCGCCGTCGAGGTCCGCCAGGCGCACCCGCGAGCCGTTGCACCCGGGGCCGTAGTTGGGGATCTCCGCGGTCTCGTGAGTGAAGAATCCCTTGCCGTCGCCCAGGAAGACCCAGGTTGCCCCATCGCCGGTCAATGCCACGAGGTCGAGGTTGCCGTCGCCGTCGAGGTCGCCGGCCCCCAGCGCGCTGACGCCTTCGCGCCCCTCCTTGGCCGCCAGGGTGCGGCGCTCCCACTTGCCGCCCGGCCGCGAGTAGAAGATGTCGATGCCGGTGCGCCAGACGGCGCCCTCGAAGCTGATATAGCCGACCGCCAGGTCGGAACGGCCGTCGTGATCGAAGTCGGCGGCCAGCACTGCCTTCACGTAGGAGAGAGGGCGCACGTCGATCTCCGCCTTGTCCCAACCGCCGTCGGCACGCCCCAGGTAGACCAGGTCCCGCCGCCCCATCACGCCGCTGCCGACGGCGAAGTCGGGGCGGCCGTCGCCGTTGAAGTCGCCGACGGTGACGGAGTCGCCGAAGATCTGGTCGTGCCCGGTGCCCTGGTCCTTCCGCTTCCAGCTGCCGTCGCCCTGGTTGAGGTAGATGACCGGGCCGTAGCTCTGGCCGGAGCCCAGAATCCCGCCTTCGCCGCGCACCGCCGAGATGTTGAGCCGCGGTCCCTCGCCCAGCGCCAGGATGTCCGGACGCTGATCGTGGTTCCAGTTGACCAGGCTGATGGTCTTCGAGGTGAACAGCGCCGACTCGTCGCCCCCCTTGCCGGGCTCCAGGAAATCGAGCCCCTTGTCCCAGCGCTTCATGAAGTGTCCCTTGCCGTCGCCGAGCAGCGCGGTGAAGCCCTTGAGATGCATCGCCAGGACCAGGTCGAGATTGCCGTCGCCGTCCAGGTCGGCTACCCCGATGTCGCCGTAGTCATAGGGGAAGCGCGCGAACTGCGCTTCCTGCCAGCGCCGCCAGCTGCCCTTGCCGTCGCCGAGGAAGATGACCGGCGGTCCCAGGCCCTTGCGCGGCGGCGAGTGCACGATGTCGAGATGGCCGTCGCCGTTCATGTCGGCGAGGACGAAACCCTCGCGCCACTGCCCCGAGCTGGGAAGCCCCTTGCCGAAGTCGATGAAACGCAGCCGGTGGCTCTCGGGTGTATCCGCCTTGTAGGTGGCGGCGATCTTCGCCAGCTCGGCCGCGCTGGGCGGCTGGTTGACCGGCTTCACCGGCTGTCCGGCTCCGACCTTGAAGACCTTGAAGTAGAAGTAGCGATCGTCTTCCCGCACCACGTCGATCGGCACACCCCACAGGGTACGCACCGTGTGATCGTCGATGCGGCGGTACTGGCCCTCGACCTTGCGCATCTTCTCAATGAAATAGAGCCGCCCCAGGTCATCCTTGAGCCACTTGCCGTCCGGCGGCTCCGGATTGGGGTCGACCTGCCGCGTCTGGGGAACGTTGGCGCCGTAGGGGTTGGGCGTGGGGGAAACCTGCGGGGCCGCCGGCGTGGAGGAAGCCTGCGGGGCCGCCGGCGCGGCGGGCTGGCCGCCCTGCGCACCGGCCGGCGCCGCCGGCGCGGCCAGCAGTGCCGCCAGCAGCAGGAGCGGGGAGAGCCTATGGGATGGAGAGAATCGGGTGATCACGTGTTACCTCCGTGGGGGGATCCGGCAAAGGGGAGCCCTTTTGCTTACGGAGGCCCCGCTCACGGCGTCCAAGGGATGATCAGATCTCGTCTACGAAGGCGACCTTGAGTCGCCGGAACAGCAGAAAGCCGGCGCATAGTAGCACAGCGGCGATCGCCGCAAGGCCGGCGGTCCCGGGCACCACCGCGAGATGCCCGCGCAGGAAGGCCTGCCGGTACAGCTCGACCAGCGGCGTCAGGGGATTGAGCTCGATCCAGGGCCGCAGCCGCGGCGGCACCGAGGCGAGCGGGTAGACGATCGGGGTCAGGTAGAACCAGCCGGCGAACAGCATGCCGAGCAGCTGCGCCGTATCGCGGAAGAACACCTGCACGGCGCTCAGCAGCAGCCCCAGGCCCAGCGTCAGCAGCACCTGCAGGGGCAACGCCACGAGGAGCATCGGCAACCCCCTCCAGGCGAGGTGGCCGAGCGCCGCCAGGACGCCCAGGAACACCGCCGCGGCGATCGCCTCGTGCAGCAGCGCCGCCAGCACCACCGCCACCACCAGGATCTCGGCGGGAAAGCGCAACTTCTTCACCAGCATCGAGTTGTCGGTGATGGCCGTGGACGAGCGCAGGACTCCTTCCTGCACCGCGATCCAGGGCAGCAGGCCGCTGAACAGGAAGACCGCGAAGGGGCCGCCGGAATTGCCGGCGTCGCTCCTCATCTTGAGCACCGTCGAGAAGACGAAGGTGAAGAGCGCCAGCAGCCAGAGCGGCTGCACGAAGGACCAGGCGAAGCCGAGCAGCGAGCCGGCATAGCGGCCCTGAAAGTCCCGCTTGACGAGCTCGCGCAGCAGGAAGAGGTGACGTTTGAGCTTCAAGAGGGCCTCGCTGGCAGTCTCGACGGTGTCATCGGCGGGCACTATATCTACATATAAGGATGGGGGAGCGGCATTTGACAGACCCCCGCGGGGGGCGTAGTATCCTTGAAAAGCATCGTCCTATGCCGAAGTGACATAGTGCCTGACTAGACTGACTAGAGACCAACGGCCATGGCAACCATCGAGAAGATCCGCCAGGTTCAGCTGGTGGGACGCAAGATCCGGCAGCTGCGCAAAGAGAACAAGCTGACCCAGGTCGAGCTCTCCGCGCGGCTGGGCATCCAGCAATCCGACCTGTCCCGCATGGAACAGGGAGAGTACCGGGTGAGCCTCGACACCCTGTTCCGTATCCTTGCCGAGTTCAAGATGAGCATCGGCGAGTTCTTCGAAGGGGTGGCGCAGGAATCCATCACCCCGCGCGACGTGCAGCTCGTCCAGGAGTTCAACGCCCTGCCTCGCGATGCGCAGCGGGAGGTCGAAGACTTCATCGCCTTCAAGCGTATCCAGACCCGGGGCGAGGGTCCCCCTCTCGGCTCTGCCGGCTCCACTGGCGGCGCCGGCTCCAGCAACTCCGCCAGCAACTCCGGAGCCGGCTCTGCCGCCTCCGTTACAGCCGATCGTGTCTCCGGGCCAATGAGCGCCGCCGGCGCCGCCGGCGTGAAGGGGGTTCCACGGGGCCCCGAGGTCACCTGAAGCTCGCGCCAACCGCGGCACCTGCGACAACGAACACCTGCGACGACGGCGACACCAGCGGCGCAAGCGGCATCAGGTAACGATCGAAGACTCGGATACGTCGGAGAACAACGGCTGGCGCAGCACCGGCGAGTCGAACCAGCACCTACCTTGCTATCCGCGCGGGGTCTGCCGGCGCGGTGGAGGGAGCAGGGATGAGTGAGTCGATCCAGGGCGAAAGCCCTGAGGTTTTCGAGGACTTCCGCGAACGTTGGCAAAGATCGATCGAGGTCGGCCGCCTGGAAGAGGCCGAGGAGATCATCCAGCGTGCCCTGGCCTGGGCCCAAGGCGACGGCGATCTGCGACGCATCGACAGCGTGGTGTGTGCCCTGGCGGCGGTCGCCATCCACCTGGGGCGCGGCGATGCCGAGCTGCCGCGGTTGCGTGAGATCCTGCTGCGCAACGGCGACCCCGGGAACTGCCGGCTGGCCGCCAACAACATCTCCATCCATTACCAGTTCGTCCGCAACTTCAAGAAGAGCCTGTTCTATGCCCGGATCGCCTGCGACCGGGCGTTGCAGCTGGGCCGAGCGGACTGGATCGCCTACAGCCGCAACCAGCTCGGCAACGCCCTGCTCGGCGAGAGTTTCATCGACCAGGCATGCCGCGAGTACGAGGAGGCGGTCGCGCTGATTCCCGCTCCCAGCGTCTGGCGGGCGCGCATCCTCAACAACCTGGGCTACTGCCGGGTGCTGCAGAAGCGCTTCGCCGAGGGCTACTCCTGCCTGTACGAGAGCCTCAGGCTGCTGCGGCGCTTCTCGGCCGAGCGCTACCAGGTGCTGCCGCGCCTCGACCTCTGCTTCGCCCATCTCGAAACCGGGCGCTACGAGCACGCGCGGCGCCAGGGCGTGGCGGCCTTCGCGCTGGCCGAGAAGATGGGCGACGTGGACGCGACGAAGAATGCCCTGTACCTGCTCGGCGAGACGGCGAACCTGAGCGGCGACGTCCAAAGGGCTAGCGGCTACTTCACGCGGTTGCAGCGCGACTATTTCCCCGAGTCCCCCTACCTGCCTGGGTTCCTGCTCGCGGTGGACGTGCGGAAACTGGTCAATCTCCATGCTTGAGGTCACGGCCATGCACAAGACAGTCAGACCCTCAGCCGTTTTCGCCCGCTGCCTTGCCTTCCTGTGGCTGGCGGCCGCGGCCGCGACCTCTGCCCGCGCCGTGCACCTGACCTCGGCGCTGGGAGCCGACGGTCAGCTGTACACGGTGACCGCCGGCACCTTCGGCACGCTGTTCCCGGGCTCGAGCCTCTACCCTGCCCAGACGGCGGTGCTGGCGCTCGACACCACGGTGCCCGGCCAGCAGACCCAGCGGCAGCTGGTGCAGAGCACCGCCGACGCCAACCTCGAAAGCACGCCGGCGCTGATCTACGAGGACGGCTCGAAGACGCTGTTCGTCGTCTGGGTTTCGTCCGACCAGTCGGTGAGCTCGGTCATCAAGATCGCGAGCTTCGACGGCAGCCAGTGGTCGCAGGCGATCACCATCATCAGCAACATCTATGCGGCCAAGACGCCGCCCCAGCTGGCGGTGACCCGTGACACCCACCAGGAGGTGGACCCGGTTTCGGGCAACCCGGTCACCCGGCACCGCACGGTGCTGCACATCGTCTGGTCCGAGGACTCGGCGAACGGTCTCTACCAGGCCTACTACGCGCCGGTGATCTTCGAGGACGGCGCCTGGATCGGCACCGTTCCCACCCCGCAGCACCTCAATGTCTTCGACGCTCTCGACCAGGCCGGGCAGACCGCACCGGGGACCGGCCCGGGGCCCTTGAGCTCGCCGCTCGCCTTCACCCCGACGGTTCAGACCGGGCGTGACACGAGCACCGTGGTGACCGGCTTCGCCTCCGACACCTCCGGCATGCTCACCGCGGTCGAGGTCGACGTCCTGCCAGAGGAATTGCGCATCCTCGCCGACACCTGCTCGGCGGCGATCCTCACCAACGGCGCCCAGTACTTCCCCGGCCAGCTGGCAACCCTGGCCGCGCAGATGCAGTCGGTCATCCTGAGCAGCGGCGGCGCCTTCCAGGCGGAGGCGCTGCAGGCGATCGCCAGCGCGGCGCAGGGCCAGATCGTGGCCGGCTCGTCGGATCTCACCAGCCTGGCCAACCGGACCCGCGCCACGATCATCGACACCGGAGCGAGGTTTGCGATGCGCGGGCTGCGGATCGTCGCTCCCGGGCTCGGCCCGATCGCGCCGCCGCAGATCGTCGAGGTGCTGGTGCCCGGCGCCCCCTCGCACTTCCTGCAGTTCCGGGTCACCTCCACCCGGCCGTGGCCGGCGGTGGCCGCCAACGGCCTGCAGCTGTTCCTGTCGCGGTCCGGCTACGATGCCCTGGCGGCCTGGACCAATCCGACCAGCAACGCCGTCCTCTACAGCAACACCCAGCTGGACGGCACCTGGAGCAGCGTCAAGCAGCTGCAGGTTTCGAGCTCCATGAGCTTGCTGCAGGCCTACCAGGTGCTCGAGCAGAGGATGCAGTACTAGTGTCCCGAGTCAGAAGTTCGCATCATTATTCGGCGGCCCTCCGCGTCCCTGGCGGCGTTGCGCCTCCTCGACATAGTCCGGGCTATGCCTGCGTCGGCGCGCCTGGCCAGGGGCACGGATGACTCGCCGACTAATGGCGCGAACTTCTGACTCGGGACACTAGCAGGCTAGACCCGAACGGGCCGTGGGATCCCTCCGGTCCCCGGCCCCCGGGCGAGTCGATTCGATGGGCTAAAAGACTTTCAGCGGTTCCATGGCCGGCCGCGCGGGCAGCACCTGCCCACCGGCCTCGCCGAGGCGCTCGGCGATCTCGTCTCGGCGGTCCGGCGGGCATAGCACGGCGACACAGCCGCCGCCGCCGGCGCCGCACGCCTTGCCTCCCCAGGCGCCGCCAGCCGCGGCCCGCTCCAGCAGCCGCTCGATCGCCGGCGTCGAAATGCCCGTGGCGAGCTGCCGCCGGAACCGCCATTCCTCGCTCATCCCCGCGCCCACCTGGGGCAGGTCGCCGGCGGCAAGCGCCGCGGCCATCCTGCCGGCGACCCCGGCGATCCCCGCCAGCAGCCTGGCCGCCTCGGGCTCTCCCTCCAGGCGCCGCCGCACGACCTGCCAGTTCTGTCCGGCCGAGAAGTGGCTTTGCCCCGAGTAGACGACGAGCAGGCTCGCCCCCAGGGCGGCGAGGTCTGCCTCGATCCGGCGCACCACCTCGCCGCCCGGGCGGTGGCGGATCTCCAGGGCGCCGCCGAGCAGCGCGGCGTAGTGATCCTGGATGCCGGTCGGCAGACCCATCAGGCGGGCCTCGAGGTCCCTGGCGACGGCGGCGCGCCGGCCGGCGGCCGAGGCCGGCAGGCCGAAGGCCGCCTCCGCCGCGGCGATCGCGGCCACGGTCATGGCCGAGGAGGCGCCCAGGCCGCCGCCGCGCGGCGAGGCGCTGCGGAGCGTCGCGGTCAGCGGCGGCAGCTCGAGAGCCTCGGCGACCATCCCGACGAGCGCGCCTTCCGGCTGCGCGGCCAGCTCGCCTGGCGAGGCGGCGTCGACCCGTTCCTCGCCCTGCCGCACGCGGTAGCGGTCGCGGGCAGGCTCCAGGGTCACCTCGACGGCGACGTCGATCGCGACGTTGACCGTGACCGCCGCCGGATGCAGGAGGCCGAGCGGCCAGATGTCGAGCGTGCCGCCGGCCAGATCGACCCGGCACCAGGCGCGCGCGGTGAACACGGCGACGTACGAGGGGAGCCGGTGGCCCGCTCAGGTCAGCGCGGAGGGGACTAGCGTGCGGCCGCGACGGCCGCGGCGCGGCCGCGATCGGAGGCGGCCCGCCCGGTCTCGCCGCCGCGGCCGGCGCCGGCGATCAGCGTGGCGGGTGAATGGCTCCACGGGAGCGCCAGGTCCGCCGGCACCACCCCCCGGTCCAGGCTCGAGCGCAAGACGTCGCGCCAGGAGTCGAACGTTGCCAGCCGGGTCTGCGGGATGGGCTCGTCGCGCACCCCCTTCAGGGTGAGCGGGTCGATCCAGTTCCCCCGGTATTTGACGCGGTAGTCCAGGTGGGGACCGGTGGCGAGGCCGGTGGCGCCGGTATAGGCGATGGTCTCGCCCTGCTGCACGCGCGCTCCCGGGCGGATGCCGGGCGCGAAGCGCGACAGGTGGAGGTAGGCGGTCACGTAGTCGGGACCATGCTGCACCTTCACCACGTTGCCGCCGCCGCCGTCCCAGCCGGCGAAGAGCACGATCCCGCCGGCCGTCACCGACACCGGCGTCCCGACCGGCGCACTGTAGTCGACGCCGTTGTGGGGGCGGACCTCGTTGAGCACCGGGTGCAGGCGATACTGGGAGAACAGGGAGGTGATGTGAGTGAAGCGCAGCGGCGAGCGCAGGAACATCTGCCGCAGCGGCCGGCCCGAGCCGTCGTAGTAGACCGTACCGCCGTCGAAGCGGTAGGCCTCGTGGCGCCGCCCCTGGTTGTCGTAGACCAGCGCCACCAGGTTGCCGGCGCCGTGGTCCTTGCCGTCGAGCTGCACCGCCTCGTACATGGCCTCGAAGCGATCGCCGCGCCGCAGGTCGCGGGCGAAGTCGAGATCCCATTGCAGGGCTTCCGCCATGCGCACGGCCAGGCCGGCGGGGCCGCCCGCCCGCTGAATGGCAGCCTCGAGGGACGTCGAGCCGTCGAGCGTTCCCGCAATGGCACGCAGCGCCGTCGAGCGCCGGACCGGCAGCCAGTCCAGCCGCCACTGTCCATCGGCGTCGCGGTTCATCTCGACGCGGCCCTCACCGGCCAGGGTCAGATCGATCTCGGCCACGGTGGAATCGGGATTCCAGAAGGCGCGGTAGCGGTTGCCGGCCCTGATCCTGTGCAGGGACACGTGCACGGCCAGGGCGGCGGTGGCCTGGCGGGCCTCGTCGCTGCTCAAGCCCAGCCGCCGCAGCACCTGCCCCAGCGTCTCACCCCGCTCGAGCGTGTAGTCGGCCGGCACGCGCACGGCGGCGAGCCTCGCGCTGCAGGCGCTGGGCAGCACGGCCAGCGGGCTGTAGCGGCCGATCGGCCCGCTTTCGAGCGCCAGCTGGTTATGGGTGTGGGCGGCGAGTTGGCGGGTGCTGAGGACGAGGGCGGCGGCGAGCGAGACGAGGCCCAGAGGGACCGCAACACGAATGAGGCGCGGACCCAGCGAAAATCCTTCTGCTGACTGCATTGCGCACAGGCCTCCCCGACAGCTGCGCCAACCGGTTGCGATGTCCGCTACGAAAAAGTCAGGCGGATACTAGCACACCTCCGGTGGGGACCCCTCGGCCGGCCCGCGGGCACATCTCCCCTGTTGGCGACCTAACGGCTCGCTGGGGGGTGTGCCGAGATCGACGGGTCTTGCCTCGCCGCTTAGAGTCAGCCAGCAGGGGAGACGTGCCCGGCGGGCCTCCTCTCCCCACCTACGGTTGTCGAGGTCTCCGGCGACCGAAAGATGCTGCGGAGAGGCGCTAGTGCAGGAGATCGCTGATCACGCGGTCGGGGTCGTCGGGAAGCTTGCCGTGGTAGACGACCTTGCCGTCCTTGAGGACCAGGAGCCCGGGGAGGGTGGCGACCGCGTATTTCTTGGAGAAGGTGCCGTCGACGTCCAGGAAGACGGGACAGGCCATGGACCTGCCGGCAAGGAAGGCGGTGATCGCCGGACGCTCCTCTTCGAAGTCGACGGTCACGAACCTGGCCCGCGAGCTCCAATGGCCGGCAAGCGGCGCCACGCGCTCGACGATGTCGTGCGAGCGCGGCGACCAGGTGGCCCAGACGACGACGATCGTGGTGCCCTTGGCAAGGTCGGCGTCACCCAGCCGCTCGCCGGCCATGCTGACCATGTGGACGTCCTGGGCGAAGGCGGCCGGGCCCGCCGCCATGCAGGCGAGCGCGGCGAAACCCGCGAGCATTGCGCAGGCCAGGCGCGGCGCCAAGGCCCGCGCCGGCAATCCTGGTGGAAGCGGTTGGCAGGCCGGCGTCATGAACGAATCGATCCGCGGGGCCCCGGGCAGAGACGAGACGGCGTCAGATCGGCGGGGTGGTGATGCGGCGGTGCGGCAGGTTGGTGAGGATGCGGGTGCGCAGATCGCGGGAAGCGGTGCAGCGTACACATCGCTCGCGGACCAGCCACAGGAGCTTGCGGGTGTAGATCATCCTTTGGGCGCATCCCGGGCACTTCGCCACATGGTCCTGAAAAGTGGTCAGTTGATCGGGTCCCATCTCGTTGTCGACGAAGAGGAACAACGTGTCGCTGACCTCTTTGCAGTCCATCATCCGTCCTCCCCGGGAGTACCCTGCTACTCCTGCGCTAATCAACTCGCCACGGACGGGACCTTATTTCCAGAATCACTTTGGGCGGACCCCGCTCTTGCTGCGCATCTTGACCGGCTCGCGCTCCCGCAGGTAGCCGTGCTCGCGCGCAAATTCCAGCATCGAGGCCTCCATCAGGCGGCGGCCGCGGTACAGGCGGCTCATCACCGTCCCCACCGGCACTTCCAGGATATCGGCGATTTCCTTGTAGGAGAAGCCTTCCAGGTCGGCCAGCAGCACCACCATCCGGTAATCGGGAGGCAGCTTGTCGATGGCTCGCTGGACGTCTTCGTCGAGAACGTTCTCGAGCAGCTCCTGCTCGGGGTTCTTGATCTGCTTCGCCGCGTCCTCGCTCACCTGGGTCTCGTACGATTCCTCGATGTCGGCGAAGTCGCTCAACGCCGGAGTCTGCTGCTTCTTGCGGTAGTTGTTGATGAAGGTGTTCTTCATGATCTTGAACAACCACGCCTTGAAGTTCGTGCCCTCCTCGAACTTATCGTAGTAGCGATAGGCTTTGAGGTAGGTTTCCTGCACCAGGTCCTCGGCGTCCTCGGCGTTGCGGGTCATCCGGTAGGCGGTATTGTAGAGCGCATCCACGAACGGCATTGCTGCCGCTTCGAAGTCCCACCCTTTCTGGTGGTCAGCGCTTGCTTTGGGCATGCTCATCCCTTTCACCATGACAACCCCTTGAGTCGGATACGCATATGTAGTGCCATTCGGATCGTGGTCGGGCCGGCGCGTCGCCGCGAGACCGTCAACCATCCTCTACTACGCCGCCAGACGGCCATTCGTTGCGATCTGCCGGGAGTGCCGCGATGGCTGGTGGCTGCGGCCGTCACCGCCCTGCCGTGGCCGGCGGCCGCCTCCAGACCCGCTTGCCCTGCCGCCAGTTCTGCCGGTCGCCGCCGATTCGGCATGCCAATGCAGGAACGGTCGGCCTCGCCCCTCGGCGCCGCGCTGCCCGCACTGGATGTGTGACCTTGCTGCCACCCGAAGTTCATTGTAGCCCCTTCACCTTACACTGTAAAGTGCTCGCCGGCTCCGCGAGTGGGACCTTCGGCTGCCCTGCGGCTGCCTGGGAGCGGTGCTATCCTCGCGCCGTGGCAGATGGCGCCGACCGCACCGACCGGAAGCAGGCAGCGGGGATGAAGTCCGCCTACGAGCTGGCCCTCGAGCGGCTCGAGCGACAGGGCATCGAGCGGCCGCGCGAGGAGAGCCTGAGCGAAGACACCCGCCAGCGCATGGGCGAGGTCAGGCAGCAGGCCGGAGCCAAGCTCGCCGAGCTCGAGATCCTGCACCGGGACCGCCTCAAGGGCCTCTACGACCCGGGCAAGCGGCGCGAAGAGGAGGAGGAGTACGTGCGCGAGCGGCGCCGCCTCGAAGCCGACCGCGACCGGAAGCTCGAGAAGCTGCGCGGCGGCCCCGCCGCCAAAACCTAGCGATACCCGGCCATTAGGCCGAGGGCAGGTGGAAAACCTCGCCGAAGCGCTGCACGGCGCCGCTGCTGCCGCAGACGTAGACCGTGTCCTCCGCCTGGAAGCGGAAATCGGGTCCCAGCTCCACCAGGACGTCATCACCGCGCTCCACCGCCACCAGCGAGCAGCCGGTGCGGCTGCGGAGCCGCAGCTCGGCGGGATGGCGGCCGGCCAGGGGGCCGGCCGCGACCTTCCGCACCTTGAGCTGGGGATCGACCTCGAAAGCCTCCTGGCCGAGCAGCTTCTTGGCCAGGATCTGGCCGGAGATCTGGCTGATCGAGAGCGCGAAGAAGGCGCCGGCGCGATGGATGCGCTCGACATTGTCGGCCTGGTTGACGCGGGCGATGACCGGCACCTCCGGCGCCAGGTCCTTGAGGATCACGGTGGCGAAGAGGGTGGCGCTGTCGGTGTCCAGGGCGAGCACCACCGCCTGGGCATCGCGCACGCCCGCGGCCAGCAGCACGTGCATCTCGAGGACGTTGCCGACGACGTCGACGCCCTCCATGCTCTCGGGGCCGTCGCCGGCCGCCGCTCCCTCCGCCCTGGGCGGGCGCCGCTCGATCACCCGCACCTCCTCGCCGACGGCGCGCAGCAGCTCGACCACCTTGCGCCCCACCTCGCCGTAGCCGCCCACCACGAAATGGCCGTGCCGCCGCCGGCGGATCGTTTCGGCGCCCGCGAGCTCGCCCAGCTTCTCGATGCTGTCGTGGCTGCCCACCGCGACCAGGATGCCCCCCGGCTCGACGCGCCAGCTGCCGTCCACGGGCAGCGCCAGCTCGCCGCCGCGCCACTGGCCGATCACCTTCGCGCCGGTGCGCGTGCCGACCTCGGCGGCCCGGAGGCTCTTGCCGGCCACCTCGCTCTGCTCGGCCACCCTCACCTCGGCCACCTCCAGGTTGCGTCCCAGCTGCTGCACGCCGGCGACCCGCGGGCTGATGCGTGCCGAGGCCCGCGCGGCCAGCGCCGCGCCCAGGATGTGCCGGGGGGTGAACGCGGCCGTCGCGCCGGCCAGCAGGATCGGCTGGCGATGGAAGGGCTCCTCCACCAGCGCCAGCAGCGGTCCGCCGTAGCCGAGCTGGCGCGCCTCCAGGATCACCGCGGCGTTCTCGTCGTCGCTGCCGTTGACGATCAACGCCCGCGCCTGGGTAAGGCGGGCTGCCGCGAGCGCGCCGTCCGCCTGGCCGCGGTGCACGACCCGCACGCCGCCCTCGTGCAGACGGCGCGCCACCGCCTGGTCGGGCTCGATGACGAGGGTCGGCACCCGGGCGGCGGCCAGCTCCGTGATCAGCGTCTCGACCGCCGGGCCGTAGCGGTAGATCACGGCGTGGTCCGCGACGTCGCGCGGCGCCTCCTGCGGCAGGCGGAGCTCGAAGCGCTCTTCGAGGAAGGGGATGAAGAAGATCGGAAAAATCAGGTAGACCATGAACAGGCCGAGGAACTGCACCACCGTGACGTAGGTCACCATCGCCGGATGGCGCCAGGTGTGGTCCAGGCCGTAGCCGGTCGTGGTCAACGTCGACGCCGCCCACAGGACGCTGTCCCAGAAGCCGCGGCGCTGCCCCTCGAGCGCGGCCATCCCCGCCTGGT
>DATKFK010000865.1:0-2389 GCA_035544375.1 Thermoanaerobaculia bacterium | reverse complement strand
GGCCGAAGCTGAAGAACGGCTGCACGTGCTGGTCCTTGACCAGGGAATCGCCGGTGTGGATCCACCCCAGCGAAGCGGTCACGTCCACCTTGCCGTTGGCCTCGGCCAGCTTGACGTCGGCCTCCGCCTTGGTCACCGCGGTCAGTGCCGAGAGCAGGTCCGGCCGCGCCGCCAGCGCCCGCTGCTCCAGGTCGGCCAGCGCTCCCGGCATGGGCGCGGTCCGCAACTCCCCCAGGACCTCGAACTGAGGCGCCAGCTCGGGAGCGAATACCGCCTGGCGCAGGTTCGCCCGCGCGGTGCGGTAGGCCAGGTCGGCATCCTGCACGTCGGTCTGGAACTGCAGCTTCTGCAGGCCGATCTTCAGGAAGTCGCCGCCCGAGATCTCGCCCTTTTCATTGCGGATGCGGTTGAGGTCTTCGACCTGCTGGAAGTTCTCGAGGTTGTCTTTTGCCGCCCGCAGGTTGCCGCGCGCCAGCAGCGCCGAGGTGAAGGTGGTGCGCACGTTCTCGATCAGCGTGCGCCGGGCGTCCAGGAGGTCGCGCTCGGCCCCGGCGGTCGCCAGGCGGGCGCTGTCGATGCGCCGCCGCCGCTTGCCGCCGCGCTCGAAGGTCCAGCCCACGCCGCCGGTGAAATCGACGGTGCCGTTGCTGAACGTCGGATTGGGCCGCAGCGCCGCGGTGATCTCGCCGGCCCGCGTCGATTCGACGGCCGCCGCCTGCGCCCGCAGCCCGGGGTTGCCGCGCAATGCCAGCTCGAGCGCCTGCGCGAGCGTCAAGCTGGTGATCGACCCGGGAGCGCCGGCCGGCGCCGCCGTGGTAGCCGGCGCCCCGGTGGTTGCCGGCGCCTCGGTGGTAGCCGACGACCCGGTGGTTGCCGGCGCCGCGGCCGGCTGCGCCACCGCCCCCATGGCCGCGAACGCCCCGCCGAGGGCCGCCGCCAGCAGGACGATCCAGGCCCGCCGCCAGGCCGCCCCGCGCCGCCGGCGGCTCATGCCCAGCCGCGCCCCGCCTGCGGCGCGACGGAAGGCGGCCCTACGGTACCCGGCGGTCGGAAGTGGCGGCGGAGCACCGGCCCATCCTAGCGGCAGCGCCGTCAAGAACGCACAAAGAAGCCCGCGGCCGCCATCAAGATCCCGTAAACGCACGCCCAACACCCCCAGCACGCCCAGCGGCCCCCGCACCCGGTACGCCCGCGACACCCTCCGACCCGCCCGCGCCCTGCGCGCCCCCCTCGCCGTCCGCGCCCTCCGCACCCTCCGCACCCTCCGCACCGCCCGCGCCCTCCGCACCGTCAGCACCCTCCGCACCTGCCGCGCCCAGCCGGGCCGCCGGCAGCCGCAGCGTGAAGATGCTGCCGCCCCCGGGACGGTCCTCGTAGACGAGGGTGCCGCCCTGCGCCAGGGCCAGGCGCCGGGCGATGGCCAGGCCCAGGCCGGCGCCGCCCGCCCGCGCGCCGTCCGGCGACCCGCCTCCCGCCGGCCGATAGAACGGCTCGAAGATGCGCTCGCGCTCGGCCGCCGGCACGCCGCGGCCACGGTCGGCGACGGCGATCGCGATCATCTCCCCCTCGCCGCGCATCGCGACGTCGATCGGCTCCTCGACCGGCGAGTACTTGAGCGCGTTCTCGATCAGGTTGACCAGGATGCGCAGCGAGTGCACGAAGTCGAACCGGCCCACCGGCATCGGCTCGCCGAGCGCCAGCGCGGTGCGCAGCTCGCGGTCGCCGAGCGCGCCGGCCACCTGCTGGATGGCCGCTCCCACCAGGTCTTCGGCGGCGTTGATCTCGGTATTCACCGGCACGCCGCCGGCGTTCAGCCGCGACAGGTCGAGCAGGTCGGCCACCATGTGGTTCAGGCGGTCGGACTGCTGCTCGATCACCGCCGCGCGCTCGTCGCCGCCCGAGGCGAGGTCGTGCGCCAGCGCCTTGATGGTGGTCAACGGGGTGCGCAGGTCGTGCGAGACGGACGCGAGCAAGGCATCCTTCAGGCGGTCGGCCTCGCGCAGCGCCTCGGCGTGCTCGGCCTCGGCCACCAGCTGCAAGCGCTCGATGCCCAGCGCCGCGTAGTACGACAGGGCATCGATGAAGCGCCGCCGCGCCGGATCGAGGCGCAGGCCGGAACGGTCGACCAGGCGCAGCACGCCGACGCTCTTGTCGTGCGCGACCAGCGGCAGCAGCAGCGCCCGGGCCGGCGCCAGGGCCGCGTCGAGGGCGGCGCTGGCGCCCTGGCCCGAGCTGGTGCGCACCGGCGTGCCGTCCAGCCGCTCGGTGGCGGCCCACCGGCGCTGCGCCACCCAGGCCACGGTTTCGAGCGTCGACGGCTCCGCCTCCTGCTCGCCGTCCCGACCCTCCATGCCCCCTCCTCCCCGGCCCGCCGTCCCCGCCGCGGCAG
>DATKFK010000864.1:0-3708 GCA_035544375.1 Thermoanaerobaculia bacterium | reverse complement strand
CCGTGTTCGCGCTCTTCCTGTTCACCTTCCGCCGCGCCGGCGCGCTGGCCTACGCCTTCGTGCCGCTGCTCACCGGTCTCGCGCTCACCTTCGGCTTCGCCGCCGTGGCCTTCGGCGCCCTGTCGTCGGCCACCAGTGTCTGCGCGGCGCTGCTCATCGGGCTGGGGATCGATTTCGTCATCGTCTCCTACGGCCGCTATGTCGAGGAGCGGCACCGCGGGCGCGACGTGGAGGCGGCGCTGCAGACCATGGGCAGCGCGACCGGCGGCGCGGTGATCGCCGGCGCCACCACGACAGCGGCCACGTTCTACGCCTTCACCTTCACCGAGTTCACCGGCCTGCGGCAGATGGGGCTGCTGACCGGCACCGGCATCCTGTTCTGCATGGTTTCGGTGCTGCTGCTGCTGCCGGCGATGCTGGCGTGGAGCGCCGACCACCACCAGCGCCGGCGGACCGAGCCGCGGCACTATATCCATAGCTTCGGCACCCGCCGGCTCACCGCCCTGTGCATGCGTCACCCGCTTGCCGCCATCGGGGTGGGGGCGGCGCTCACGCTTGCCGCGCTCGCCGCCTCGCGCCGCCTGACCTTCGACGAGAGCATGGCCACCATGCGGCCGACCGTCGTCCAGGGGAGCCGCATCAGCGCCGAGGTGGGGAGGCGCTTCGGTTCGGGCTTCGACTCGATGATCCTGTCGCTGTCCGGGCGGTCGCTCGACGAGGTGCTGGCGCTCTCCGAGCGCGCGGCGGCGGCGGCGGGTCCGCTGGTCGAGAGCGGGGCGCTGCAGGGGGTCAGCGCCCCCTCGTCGCTGATCCCGCCGCGCGAGCAGCAGCAGCGGGTGCTTGCCTGGCTGGCGCGCCAGCGCTCCGCGGCGCTGGACATGGTGCGGGTCCGCGCCAGCTTTGCGGCGGCGCTGCGCGAGGAGGGCCTGCGGCCGGAGCCGTTCGCCGCCGGCCTGGACCTGCTGGCCGAGGCGCTGTCGCTGACGCGGCCGATCGGCATCGCCGACTTCGCCTCGGCACCCCAGACCGAGCTGCTGCTCGACCGGTATCTGAAGAAGCAGCCGTGGGGATGGCGGGCCGCGGTCTATCTCTACCCGCCGCCCGACGGCCGCTGGCGGCGCGAGGTGCCTCCCGCGGTGACGCGGCTGGCGGCGTCGCTCGGCCCCGGCGCGCAGCTGGCCGGCATCAACGTCATCAACCAGCGCATCAAGCTGCTGGTGGTCCACGACGCCTGGATCGCCGGCGTGCTGGGCCTGGTGATGGTGGCGGCCATCCTGTGGATCGACTTCCGCAGCGCGCGCGCGGCCGTCATGGCGCTGCTGCCGCTGCTGGTCGGGATCGTCTGGATGGTCGGCGGCATGGTGGCCTTCGGGATCCCGATGAACTTCGTCAACATCTTCGTCACCACCATGATCATCGGCATCGGCACCGATTACGGCATCTACGTCATGCACCGCTACGGCGAGGAGCGAGGACAGACCCGCGCGGCCTGCGACGAGGGGCTCAGGGAGACCGGCAAGGCGGTGGCGGCGGCGGCGGTCTCCACCATCGTGGGCTTCGGCTCGATCGGCTTCTCCCACTATCCGGCCCTGCAATCGACCGGCAAGGTCGCCGTCCTCGGGGCCTTCTGCACCTCCCTGGTCGCCATCACCGTGCTGCCCGCCTACCTGTCGTGGAGCTGGCGCCGCCGCGCCGTCGCCGGCGCCGCGGCCGGCCCGGCTGGAAGCCCCGGCGCCAGCCCTGCCGGCGATCGGCCGGCGGGTTCGTCTTAGTGCGCTAGCGGCCCAGCTCGACGACCGCGAAGCGCGGCGGGCAGAGGAAGCGGATCGGCAGCAGCGAGGTGCCGACGCCGGCGTTGATGAACAGCGTCGTGATGCCGCGCTGGTTGGGCGCGGCGAAATCGAAGCTGCCGAGATCGTAGTAAGGCCCCAGCGAGGAGCGCGTGGTGATGGCGCCGACGAAGGGCAGGCGCACCTGGCCGCCGTGGGTGTGGCCGGCCAGCACCGCCTCGATGCCGCGCTGCGATGCTTCGAGCACGACGTCGGGAGTGTGCGACAGCACCAGGCGCGGCGTGCCTGGCGGCACGGCGGGGCTGCGGGCGAGCGCCAGCTCCAGGCGGGTGCCGCGCGCCTCGTCGCGCCAGCCGCGCGGGCGCCGCGGTCCGGACACGGGGTCGGCGAGCAGCGGTGTGCCGGCCGGGTCGATCACCTGCATGTTCCGGTAGAGCACGGTGCCGCCGCCCCAGCCCCACATCCCCACGGTGCCGGCGGTGACGCGATCGGCGGAGCGGTCCTCGGCCCAGGCCTGCCAGGCTTGGGGCTCGGCTTCTGCGACCGGCCAGACCCGCGCCGCCACCTTCACCACGCCGGGCTCGACGCGGGTGCGCAGGCGCAGCCGGTACCAGCGGCCGGGCCGCGGCTCGACCCCCGTGTCGAGGCGGTCGGCGGCGCCGCCGGTGAACGCCGAGCCGTGCACCAGCAGGCTGAAGGTGCCGGTGCCGTCGTCCTCGCGGCTCATGCGCCGCAGGCGGATCATGCGGTCCTCGCCCAGCACGTAGCGGCTGTGCACCTCGATGCCCGCGCCGGCGGTCTCGCGGTCGATGCGCGCATCGCAGACCGCGTCGTAGCCGCTCCAGGCGAGCGGTCCCGAGGCGTCGTCGCGGGCCGGCGGCGCGGGGTCGTAGTGGCGATAGAAGTTGCGGACCGGCGAGCCGAGCCGGGCCAGGTGCAGCCACTGGCCGCCCTGCCGGACCAGGCGGAACGGCGGCCTGCCGGCCAGGGCCAGGCGGTCGATGCCCACCTGCTGGTTGAGGCCCAGCAGCAGCAGGCTGCCGCCGGGGCCGACGCGGCGTCCCTCGTCGGACAGCCAGGTGAGGCCCGCCTGCCGCAGCGCCACCACGACCTCTCCCTGGTACTCGCTGTGGCCCTGCACGCCGTAGATCGGCGCCAGCGGGACCAGCCGGCGCAGCTGCGAGATGAAGGCCGCGGCCGCCGCCGTGTGACGGGCCTGCGGCGCCGGGTCCTGCACGTCCTTGATGAAGTCGCCGCTGACCGCGATCAGGTCAGGCCGGGCCGCCGCGATCCGCCGCAGCAGGTCGTGCAGCAGCGGCGCGTCGCCGGCGATGTGGAGGTCCGAGAGATGGACCAGGCGCAGCCGCGGCGCGATCAGCGGCACGTGCACCGCCTGCTCGAGCAGCAGCACCCGGGGTTCGAGCCAGCAGGCGTCGGCCGCGGCCAGGGCGCCCAGCAGCACGGCGCCGGCGCCGACCCGGGCGAGCACGATGCGCGAACGGGAGGATCTCATCGCCGACCCGGGAGGGTAGCAGGTTTCGGCTGGTTGGCCGGCAGGCGGGCAGGCAGCCGGGAGCCATCGCCGTCCGGGAGGCCCTGCCCGAGTCCCGCCTGGCCGGTCCCAGGCGATAATGCGCGGGAAATCCGTCTAATCGATCAGAGGGACGAGGCTTCACGCCGGCCTGGGGAATCAAGGTGGCAAACAGCACACTGTCGATTGCAAGGAAACAGGTCCGCGCGAAGTACGGCAAGGCCTTCGAGTCCAAGGCGAGCGACGCCCTGGTGCTCAGCATCGCGCAGCCGCTGGCCTTCCCGGCCGCCATGACCGGAGCGAGGGGTGTCACGTTCGCGCTGCCGCTGCTGGTCGAGCCGGAAACGGCCCGCGGTGAGGCGTTCCGTGGCGCTCTGCCGGCGGCGG
>DATKFK010000863.1:0-6129 GCA_035544375.1 Thermoanaerobaculia bacterium | reverse complement strand
GGCGATCGTCCTGACGTTCGCGGTGTTGCTCGCCTTCCCCTTCCTGTGGATGGGGATCACCAGCTTCAAGCAGACGACCGACCTCTACAACACCAAGAACAACCCGTTCCTGTTCAACCTGCCGCCGACCCTCGACCATCTCAAGCTGCTGTTCAACGAGACCCTGTTCCTGCGCTGGCTGGGGAACACCGCCCTCGCCGGGGCCCTGGTGGTCATGATCACCCTGCTTTTGGGGCTGCCCGCGGCCTACGCCCTGGCCCGCTTGACCGGGCGCTGGGGACAGCGGCTGGGCATCGGCATCTTCCTGACCTACCTGATCCCGCCGACGCTGCTGTTCATTCCCATGTCGCGGGTGGTGGCGCTGCTCGGGCTGCAGGACTCGCTGTGGTCGATCATCCTGGTCTATCCGACCTTCACGCTGCCGTTCTCGATCTGGCTGCTGATGGCCTTCTTCAAGTCGGTGCCCAGGGAGCTCGAGGACGCCGCCATGGTGGACGGCCTGACGCGCTTACAGGCGTTCGTGCAGCTGGTCATCCCGATCTCGCTTTCGGGTATCCTGACCGTGGTGATCTTCAGCTTCACCCTGGTCACCCAGGAGTTCGTCTACGCCCTCACCTTCATCTCGAGCGCCGCGCACCAGACGGTGAGCGTCGGCGTGCCCATCTACCTGGTGCGCGGCGACGTCTATTACTGGGGCTCGTTGATGGCGGCCTGCCTGATCGCGAGCCTGCCGGTGGCGGTGCTGTACAACCTGTTCCTGGACCGCTTCGTGGCCGGCTTCACGGTGGGGGCGGTCAAGTAGGAGAGACACTCAGCTCTCGGATCGCCGAGCAGGCCGGGGACATCAAGTAGAGAGAGGTACATCATGGAAGATGCCCGACTGGAGGGAGGACAGGCTCTGCCGCTCCTGATCGGCGGCAAGTGGCGCGCCTCGACGGCCGAGCGCAGCGAGCCGGTCGTCGATCCCACGCGCGACAGCGAGCTGGCGCGGGTGCCGTTCGCGACCGCCGCCGAGATCGACGACGCCGTCGCCGCCGCGCTGGGCGCCTTCCGGGCCTGGCGGGACGTTCCTGTCCCCGAGCGCGCGCAGTTGATGTTCCGCTACAAGCGGCTGCTCGAGGACCATCTCGAGGAGCTGGCGCGCCTGGTCACCCGGGAGAACGGCAAGCTGATCGGCGAGGCCCGCGGCGAGGTGCGCCGCGGCATCGAGGTGGTGGATTTCGCCGCCGGCATGCCCACGCTGGCGATGGGCGAGACGGTCCTGGGGGTGGCGCGCAAGATCGACAGCCACACGGTGCGGGTGCCGCTCGGCGTCGTCGCCGGCATCACCCCCTTCAACTTCCCGGCCATGATCCCGTTGTGGATGTTCCCGGTCGCCATCGCCGCCGGCAACACCTTCGTGCTCAAGCCCTCCGAGCGCACGCCGATGACGGCGGTGCGCCTGGCCGAGCTGCTGCTGGCGGCCGGAGTCCCCGACGGCGTGCTGAACCTGGTGCACGGCGGCAGCGAGGCGGTGGACGCCCTGCTCGACCATCCCGGCGTGCGCGCGGTTTCCTTCGTCGGCTCCGAGCCGGTGGCGCGCCACGTCTATGCCAGGGCGGCGGCGGCGGGCAAGCGGGTCCAGGCCATGGCGGGCGCCAAGAACCACCTGGTGGTCCTGCCGGACGCCGCCGACTGGGACCTCGCCATCGAGGCGGTGATGGCCTCCGCCTTCGGTTCCGCCGGCCAGCGCTGCCTCGCCGGCAGCGTCGCGCTGCCGGTGGGAGCCGCGGCCGAACCGTTCCTGGATCGCCTGGCGCGGGCGGCGCGGGCGGTCGTCGTGGGCGACCCCCTGGACGAGACCACGGGCATCGGCCCGGTCATCCGGCAGGCAGCCAAGGACCGCATCCTGGATTACGTGGACCGCGGGCAGAAGGAGGGCGCCAGGCTGCTGGTCGACGGGCGCCGGCAGGTGCCCGCGCGCGGTTTCTTCGTGGCGCCGACGATCCTCGACGAGGTCGATCCGGAGGCGGCCCTGGCGCGCGAGGAGATCTTCGGGCCGGTGCTGTCGGTCGTCCGCGTGCCCACCGTCGAAGCGGCGGTCGAGCTGGTCAACCGCTCGAAGTACGGCAACGCGGCCAGCATCTTCACCCGCAGCGGCCGCGACGCCTGGCACTTCCGGACGCGGGTCGAGGCCGGCATGGTCGGCATCAACGTCGGCGTCGCCGCGCCGATGGCCTTCTTCCCCTTCGCCGGCTGGAAGAGCTCCTTCTTCGGCGACCTGCACGCGACCGGCAAGGACTCGGTGCGCTTCTACACCGAAAGCCGGGTCGTCGTCGAGCGCTGGGAGTAACCCGGCCACCCAATCGGGATTCGGCCTCGCTCGACCTGACGGCTCGGATTCTCTCTCCCGCGGGGCCTTGCGCCGCCCGCATCTGATCGTAACCGCACGCCGCAAGGACCCGTCTAATCCAGTGTTTCATGGCGGGGCCGAGAAGCCCGCGCCTCCTGCGGCGTCGAGCTCGCGCGCCGGGACCAGGGTCGTGCGCCCCAGGCGCGCGTGGGAAGGGGTGTGTTCGGCGTGCAGATCAGCTTCTTTCTAAACGACGGCGAGATCGACGCGCTGCGCTCCCTTGAGCCGGACCGCGACTGGCACGAGCTGCAGCGCGGCGAGCGGGCCTGGGTGCTGCAAACCTACCTGCGGCTGGCGCGGGCAGGACACCCTGCCACCCTCACCTCCCGCCTTCCCCGCTCCGGCATCGTCGTCTTTCATGCCAAGGACCGCAGGGCGCTGGCGCTCGGCCGCCGATCGCGCGAGCGCCGCGACCTGGTCCTCGTCGCGGTGCGCGGCGACGTCGGCCGGGCCCCTGGCGCCGACTTCGAGGTGGTGCAGAACCGCCGCTCGGCCGACGGCCATGGCCGCTTCTTCGTCCCGCACTGGCCCCAGCCGGGATTGCTGCCCCGCGACGAGGCGCGCGGCACGCGGCTCGCCCGCATCGCCTACAAGGGTTTCGACCGCAACCTGGACCCCTGGTTCCGCACCGCGGAGTGGCAGGATTTCCTGGCCGCGCGCGGCATCCGGTGGCTGGTCGATTCGGTGCCCTTCGCCGAGCGCGACACCCGGGGCGAGGCGCTCGACTGGCCCGATTTCCGCTCGGTGGACGCGGTGCTGGCGGTGCGCCCGGCGGCCTGCCCGCGCGGCGACGCGAAGCCGGCGACCAAGCTCGTCAACGCCTGGCTGGCCGGAGTGCCGGCCCTGCTGAGCCCGGACGTGGCGTTTCGCGAGCTGCGGCAGTCGCCGCTCGACTACCTGGAAGTGACCCGGCCGGAGGACGCAAGGAGCGGCGTCAGCCGGCTGCTCGCGGACCCCGACCTCTACCGTTCGATGGTCGCCAACGGCCGGCGTCGCGCCGCCAGCTTCACCGCCGCCGCCGTCCTCGACCGTTGGGTCGAGCTGCTCGAAGAGGTCCTCCCCGAGCAGCTGCGGCGGCCGACTGGAGCGATTAGAGCCGGGAGCTACTCCAGCCTGCCCAGGGAATCGAGCTTGCGCACCTGGCGGAGGCGGTTGAGCGTGGCCAGGATGCCGCCGGCCAGGACCACGTAGAGCCCGCCCCAGACCATCGAGATGAGCGGCTTGCTGGTGACGTCCAGCGCCAGGTGCGCCGGGTTGGCGACGCCTCCCAGGTCGAGCAGCACCTTGCCGGAGGAGGCGTTGATGCCGGCGACCCTGACCGCGCCGCCGCCGGGCAGCCGCAGCGGCGGCGTGTCGACGCGGCCGTCCGCGGGGTTGAGGCGGTAGAGCGGCCGCACGCCGGCGGTCTGGCCGTTCTGCGTCACCTCGAGCACCGCGCCGACCGTCACCGTCTGCCCTGCCGCCATCTGCACCAGGGCATTGCCCTCGGCCTGCAGGTCGAAGCGCACGAAGCGCACCCGGGTCTGGCCGATGGCGCCGGATTCGCCCTGGGCGAGCTCGAGGCGCGGCTGCCCGGGGTCGTACTCGAGCGGCGACACGTAGAAGTCCATCAGCGCGAAGCTGCGGATGTCGGGGTTGACCATCAGCTGGCGGGTGCGGCTGTTGATGAACATCTTGGGGTACACGCGGAAGCGCTCGCCGTGCCGCACCACCTCGACCTCCATGCACTCCTTCTGGCGGCCGTGGCGAGGGATGAAGCGGATGAACGTCAGGCTGGCGTCGCCGACCTGCTGCGGCACGCCCTGGACCAGCGTCACCTTGGCGCTGCGGTCGTACCCGGAAGAAGCCAGGATGCCGATCAGGATGACGCCGACGCCGACGTGGGCCAGGTAGCCGCCCGCGGCGGCCAGCCCGCCGGCGCGCCCCTTCTCCCAGGTCTTCATGAGGTTGCTGGCGAGGGCCATTGCGGCCAGGAACAGGAACACCAGGTGCAGCGGCTGGTCGATCCGCCACACCGCCGCCCCGACCGTGACGGCCAGGGCGAAGATGCCCGGCCAGAGGAGCTTGCGGGCGACCGTGCGCACCGTTTCGCCGCGCCAGGTGAGGTAGGGCACCAGGGCCAGCAGCAGGGCGACCAGCAGCGCGATCGGCAGGTTGACCCGGTTGTAGAACGACGGGCCGACCTGGCCGGGGCTGGCCATGAAGCGGGTGAGCAGCGGCGCCGAGGTGCCGGCGAGGATCACCAGCGCCGAAACCAGCAGGGTGATGGTGGCCAGCACCATGAAGGTGCCGCGCGACAGCAGCGGGTCCTCGTTGGGCCGGGTCGGCACCTGTCGCAGGCGCGTCGCCAGCAGGTAGCTGGCGAGCAGGAAGAAGGTGCCCAGGATGCCGACCAGCCATCCCGAGAGGCCGAGATCCACGAAGCTGTGCACCGAGAAGTCGGCGAGCACCCCGGAACGCGTGAGGAAGGTGCCGTAGAGCACCGACATGAACATCAGCGTCGCCAGCACGTAGTTGGCGCGGCGGTAACGGCCGCGGGTGCGCTCGAGGTGCAGCCCGTGGATCAGCACGGTGCCGAACAGGAAGGGGATGAACGAGGCGTTCTCGACCGGGTCCCAGCCCCAGTAGCCGCCCCAGCCCAGGGTCTTGTAGGCCCAGTAGCCGCCCATGAGGATGGCGGTGCCGAGCACCAGGAAGCCGCCCAGGGCCCACGGGAAGGCGCGCGCCGCCCAGCCGTCGAAGCGCCGCGTCCACAGCGACGCCATGGCGAAGGAGAAGGGGATGGCGGAGAGGGCGAAGCCGACGAACATGATCGGCGGATGGATGACCATCCAGTCGTCCTGCAGCAGCGGGTTCAGGCCCTGGCCGTCGAGCGGCGCGTCCAGCCGCATCGCGAAGGGGCTCTGGCGCACCAGGATGAAGATCAGGCCGAGCAGGGTGAGGATGTAGATTCCCATCACCGCCGGCTCGGACTTGCCGGCCGTCCGCTGCAGCAGCAGGCCGAGCAGCGAGCCCCACACCAGCCAGATCATGAAGCTGCCCTGCTGGCCGGCCCAGAACGAGGCGAACTGGTAGTGCATCGGCAGGTCGAGCCCGGAGTAATGAAAGACGTAGTCGATGCGGAAGTCGCGCAGCACCAGGAGCAGGATGAGCAGCACCGCGGCCAGGCCGACCGCCAGGGCGTAGAAGCCGTAGGCGCGGCGGGCGAATACCAGCGCCGTCGCATCGCCGCGCAGCACCATGGAGTAGCCCCACAGGCACGACAGGGCGAACGCGAGGGCGCACCACAACGCCAGGGCTCCCGGCAGGTACAGGTGCGTCACGTAATCCAAGGGCGGTCTCCTTCCCGGTTGTCAAGCTACGGCGCGGTCGGTGCGCGCGGCGCCCACCCTGGGTGAGCGATGAGCGGCAGGCGAGCGGTCGGCCAGGTCAGCTATAGGTCTTCTCGACCTCGGTGCCCTGGTACTTGCTGGGGCACTTGACCAGCAGCTTGTTGGCCGCGAACTCCTGCGCCCGCGGGTCGAAGCGGCCGATGGCGACGATGCTGATGGCGTCCTCGAAGTTGGCGGGGCGCAGGCCGTGGTAGCGCACCCGCACCAGGTCGCTGGTCTTGGGGTCGCGCAGGGTGAACAGCAGCGAGCCGTTTGCCATCTGATAGGCGGAAGAGCCCTTCTGCAGCGCCCCGGCCACCTGGACCACGCGGTTGGCGGCGCGTGCCTCCCGGTAGGTCACGTACG